>JAISLQ010000085.1 GCA_031290885.1 Acidaminococcales bacterium | reverse complement strand
GGCCAATAAAAAAATAGGCGAGTATGGCGCGGCTGTTTTGCCGGGAAAATGCGCCGTTTTTACTCACTGCAACGCCGGCGCGCTGGCAACTTGCGGTTGGGGAACGGCTCTTGGGGTTGTCCGCGCGGCTTTCGGCCAAGGCAAAATCACCATGGTATATGCCGGCGAAACAAGGCCGCTCCTGCAGGGCGCGCGCATAACCGCCTGGGAACTCGCCGCGGACGGCATTCCCGTAACGCTCGTAACAGACAGCATGGCGGGCTGGGTAATGAAAAAAGGCATGGCGCAGCTTGTCATAACCGGTGCCGATCGGATAGCCCCCAACGGCGATACGGCCAATAAAATCGGTACTTTTTCCTTGGCGGTATTGGCCAGGAGGCATAACATACCTTTTTATATTGCCGCGCCGGTATCGACAATTGATTTTTCCATTAAAACCGGCGAGGAGATACCGATTGAAGAGCGGGCGGACGAAGAGGTGAAAAGTTTTGGCGGCGCGCTTGTCGCGCCCCACAACGTAAAGGTGTTCAACCCCGCCTTTGATGTAACGCCCAATGAACTCATTTCCGCCATAATAACGGAAAAAGGGGTGCTATATCCGCCTTATGAGGGAAAAATAAGCAGTTTAACAAAGTAAGGAGCAAATAAAATGTCGGAAAGTATAATCAAAGATATAAAACTTGCCCCTGTCGGCTGGCAAAAAATAAACTGGGCGAAAGAATATATGCCGGTATTGGGGAAAATAGACGAAAAATTCAGCGCGGAAAAGCCCCTCGCCGGCAAAAATATAACCGTAACCATCCATCTGGAGGCCAAGACGGCTTATATGGCGCTGGTGCTGAAAAATGCGGGCGCCAATGTCGCCATAACGGGCAGCAATCCTTTGTCTACGCAAGATGAAATAGCGGCGGCGCTAGTTGAGGCCGGCATAAAGGTTTACGCGACGCACAACTGCACAAGCGCGGAATATGACGCTTACATTGCCAAGGCCATTGACATTCGGCCTGACCTTATTATTGACGACGGGGGCGATCTGGTCGCGCAATTGCACGGCGAGCGAAAGGCGCTGGCCGACAAAATAATCGGCGGTTCGGAAGAGACGACGACCGGCGTCCATCGCCTGCGTAGCCTTGAACAGGCCGGCCGGCTGGCATTTCCAATGATCGCGGTTAATGACGCTTATTGCAAATACTTGTTTGACAATCGTTACGGCACGGGCCAGTCCGCCTGGGACGGCATATTGCGCACTACCAACCTTGTCATTGCCGGCAAAAAAGTAGTGGTGGCCGGTTATGGATGGTGCGGCAAAGGCGTGGCTATGCGCGCCAGAGGGCTGGGCGCCAATGTCATAGTAACTGAAATAGATCCGATAAAAGCGGTGGAAGCGGTTTTTGACGGGTTTACGGTGCTGCCTATGCGGGAGGCCGCCAAAATGGGGGACATATTTATTACTGTAACCGGTTGTACGGACGTGCTGGTCAAAGAACATTTCATGGCCATGAAAAACGGCGTTGTACTTGCCAACGCGGGGCATTTTGACGTGGAAATAAATAAAAACCACTTGGCCGCCCTGAGCGTAAAAAAGCCTTATGAATCACGGAAAAACATCCTGACCTACACAATGGCCGATGGGCGCCGGCTCAATCTCCTTGGCGAAGGGCGTTTAGTCAATTTAGCTTGCGGCGACGGCCATCCGGCGGAGATAATGGATCTTTCCTTTACGATGCAGGCGCTCTCAATGGTTTATCTTTTGGAGAACGCCGGCAAGTTGGAAAACAGGGTATATAACTTGCCGGATGAACTGAGCGTTAAAGCCGCCCAAATCAAACTTGCCGCCATGAACACGGAAATAGACTGCCTGACTAAAACACAGAAAGAATATATGGGCATGGCATGAATAAAGCGACTTTGGCCGTATGCAGAAAAATAGTTGAGACAGGCCGGCTGCTCTTGCAGGCTAAACTGACAGAAGGCGTCTGGGGAAATGTCAGCGCGCGCACGGGAAAGAAAGGCCTCATAGCGATTACGCCTTCCGGCCGCGCTTATGATACGCTTTGTTATAAGGACATTTGCATCATTGACGCGCAGGGAAAACCGCAAAAAAATACCTTTGCGCCCTCATCCGAATGGCCTTTGCATATCGCTATATATAACGCCCGCCCAGACGTGAAGGCGATCATACATACGCACAGCGTTTACGCGAGCGCGTTTGCCGTAGCCGGGCAGCCTATTCTGCCGGTGGCGGAGGACATGGCACAGATTGTCGGCGGGCAAATAGACGTGGGCGGATACGCTTTGCCCGGAACCGCGTCGCTGGCTGCCAATGCGGTTGACGCCCTTGCCGGCAAAAACGCGGTATTATTAAAAAATCACGGTTTGGCCGTTTGCGGGCGCAATCTTACCGAAGCGCTGACGGTTGCCGTTATCGTGGAGAAGACCGCCAAAATCTTCCTGTACGCGAAACAACTTGATGCCGAAACAGGCGGCATAGCCGCTGAAGATGTTAAAATACTGCGTGATTTTTACCTTGACAAATATAGCAGGCAGCAATTAGTGAGGGATTGAGATGCCAAACATATTGATTAAAAATGTCAGCATGGTTGACCGGCCGCATAAGGCGCACATAGGCGTAACGAATGATGTCATTTCTTTTGTCGGCGAAGAGTTGCCGGCTGATTTTTCCCCTGACATTACAATTGACGGCGAAGGCAAATTGGCGGCGCCGGGTTTTGTCAATGCGCATACCCACGCTTCCATGACTCTTTTGCGCAGTTACGCCGACGACATGCGGCTGATGGACTGGCTGAAAAATAAAATATGGCCGGCGGAGGCCACTTTTGACCGCAATGATATTTATTGGGGCGCGATGCTGTCAATAGCGGAAATGTTACGCTCCGGCACCACGACTTTTGCCGACATGTATTATTTTATGGACGACGTTGCCAAAGCCGTTGAAGAAACAGGCATACGCGCAGTCTTGTCGCGAGGGCTGACCGGCGGGGACGACAGCGACGGCAAATCGCTGGCCGAAAACGAGGATCTTTACCATAAATGGCATAATGCCGCCGATGGACGCATCACGGTCATGTTCGGCCCGCACGCGCCTTATACCTGTTCCGGCAAGTTTATTAAAAGAATTGTCGCGGCGGCGGGCAGATTAGGCGCGGGCATACATATGCACTTGTCGGAAACGGCGGATGAAGTTGAAAATTGCCTGAAGCAAAACGGCAAGACGCCCATCGCCTGGATGGGTGAACTCGGCTTGTTTGAACTGCCGACACTTGCCGCGCATTGCGTTTTCGCCACCAAAGAAGAAATTGCCATCATGCGGGCGAAAAACGTCGCGGTAGCGCATAACCCGCAGAGCAACCTTAAACTGGCCAGCGGCATAGCTCCCGTGCCTGATATGCTGAACGCCGGGGTGCTGGTGGCTCTCGGTACGGACGGCGCCTCCAGCAATAACAATCTTGACCTTTTGGAAGAAATGCGGCTGGTTTCCATTCTGCACAAAGGCGTGACCGGAAACCCTTTGGTCATACCCGCCCGGGAAGCTTTTGATATGGCGACAATAAACGGCGCCAAAGCGCTCCGGATTGACAATTGCGGCTATCTTGCCGCCGGCGCGAAAGCCGATATAGTCTTGTTCGACATTGACAAAATACATTGGCATCCCAAATTCAACCTCTGCCAACTTATGGTTTACGCCGGACAGTCGGCCGATGTGGATACGGTCATGGTAAACGGGAAAATACTCTTGGAAAAAGGCCGCTTGAATACCATTGACGAAGAAAAAGTGAAATACGAAGTAAATAAGCGCGTCCAAAAATTTGCTTCTTAGGCACGGCATTTTGCGGAGGTATTTTTTAATGGCAAAAATTTTGTCCAAACGGGAATTTTCGCCCGGGGTCAAAGAATATACGCTTGACGCTCCTCTGATTGCGAAAAAATGCCAAGCGGGACAGTTTGTAATTATCCGCACCGATACGCACGGCGAACGCATACCGTTGACGATCGCCGACTTTGACCGCGACGGCGGAACCATAACCATTGTGGTGCAAGAAGTAGGCAACAGCACCAAACATCTTGGCGAATCTTTCGGAGTGGGCGATGAAATACTGGATTTGCTCGGCCCTTTGGGGCGGCCATCGCATATAGAGAATTTCCGAACGGCCATTTGCATAGGCGGCGGCATAGGTGTCGCGCCTGTCTACCCGATTGCGCGGGAGTTGAAAAAAGCCGGCAATAAAATTATATCCATTATCGGCGCGCGCAATAAGGATTTGATCATTTTCGAGGAAAAAATGCGCGCAACAAGCGATGAATTGTTTATAACGACCGATGATGGCAGTATTGGGCGCAAAGGTTTCGTTACAGACCCATTGCGGGAAATTCTGCGGGCAGGGGGAAAGCCCGGCCTTGTTTTGGCTATTGGCCCGGTCGTGATGATGCGTAATGTTGCCGCCGTTACCAAAGAATACGGAGTATATACTGTTGCCAGCCTCAACAGCATTATGGTGGACGGGACTGGGATGTGCGGCGGCTGCCGCGTAGCCGTTGGCGATGAAACGAAATTCGTCTGCGTGGACGGGCCGGAATTCGATGCGCATCTGGTCGATTTTACAAATCTTATGCAAAGACAGCAGATGTACAAAGAACAGGAAGCGTTAGAATATAGTTGCGGGGGGCATTGCCAATGCCTGTAGACAGACACCCCATGCCCGAACAGCCGGCTGGCGTACGCAACAAAAACTTTGACGAAGTGGCGCTTGGCTATGACCTTGAAACCGCTTTTGCAGAAGCGGGACGCTGTTTGCAATGCCAAAATGCCCTTTGCCAGACCGGTTGCCCGGTAAACATTGACATTCCGCGTTTTATAAAGAATTTGCGCGAAAAAGACATGGCTTCCTCCATCGCTGTGCTTAAAAGCAAAAACAGCCTGCCGGCCGTATGTGGGCGCGTATGCCCACAGGAAAGCCAATGCGAGGAAAAGTGCGTTTTGGGCCGCAGGGGACAACCGATAGCTATCGGGCGGCTGGAACGTTTTGTCGCCGATTACGCCCGTGAACAACAGCTTGGCCTTGCGCCCGCGGCAGCCGCCGAGGAGAAAAACAGAGGGAAAGTGGCCATCGTGGGCAGCGGCCCGGCCGGACTGACTGTGGCGGGGGATTTGAGCCGCATGGGCTACGGCGTTACCATTTTTGAAGCGCTGCACGAACCGGGCGGCGTCCTTATGTACGGTATCCCGCAATTCCGTTTGCCGAAAGAAATCGTGCAATATGAAATAAGCCAGTTGAAATTGCTGGGAGTGAAGATTGAAGTCAATATGGTGATAGGCCGCTCCTATACAATCGGGGAATTGCTCGAGGAAGAAGGTTTCGATGCCGTATTCATAGGCACAGGCGCGGGGCTGCCACATTTCATGAATATACCGGGCGAAAATCTAAACGGCGTTTATTCCGCAAATGAATTTCTTACGCGCGCCAACCTCATGCGCTCTTATAAATTCCCCTTTGTCGCCACGCCGCTCGTTGTAGGCAAAAAGGCGGCGGTAATTGGCGCGGGGAACGTTGCCGTTGACGCCGCCAGGACTGCCAAGCGCTTGGGCGCTGATGCGGTAAGCATCGTCTATCGGCGTTCCGAAAAAGAAATGCCGGCCAGAAACGAAGAAATCGAACACGCCAAAGAAGAAGGCATTGTTTTTCACTTGCTGACCTATCCGGTAAAAATTATCGGCAATGATAAAGGTTGGGCAACCGCGATGGAATGCGTGCGCATGGAACTTGGCGAACCGGACGCCTCTGGACGGCGCAGCCCCAAAGAAATAAAAAACTCCAATTTTTTGCTTGACGCCGACACCGTAATTGTGGCGATAGGGCAGGGCCCCAATCCGCTTATACCCACTACGACCAAAGGCATGGACGCCAACAAACGCGGCAATATAATTGCCGATGAAAACGGGCGAACTACTAGGGACGGAGTCTTTGCCGGCGGCGATATCGTAACAGGGGCGGCAACAGTAATTTCGGCTATGGGAGCGGGGAAAGCCGCTGCCAAATCTATTCACGAATATATCATGTCTAAACGCGCAAACCCGGATAAATAATGTTGTTTTTCTATATCTATTGAGAAAGGGTGATACTTATGAGAAAGTACAAATTTGACCGAGCTCTTATCGGCGACATTGCTGTCGGCCGGCCGAACCTTGGCAACAAAATGGAGTTAGAGTCTTATCGTCTGATGCAGTTCACCCTTCGCGATGTCATAGAGGAAAAATACGGCGCGGACGAAACCGATCAGATCTTCTTTGACGCAGGCAAATTGGCAGGCAGGACATTTTTCGATATGCATATCGCGCCTGTTTCTTCTTTAGAGGAATTTGTCCGCAAGACCCAAACCGCGCTCAGAGAAAAGGGCATAGGTATATTGCGCATAGAAGAGGCTTCCATGGCGGACGGCAAGATCATGTTGACAATTGACGAAGATCTTGACTGCTCCGGGCTTCCGGAACTTGATTACGAAACCTGCATCTATGATGAAGGGTTTGTATCGGCCCTGTTTGAGGCTTATACAAATCAACCATGGTCCGCAAAAGAAATTGATTGTTGGTGTACCGGCGCCAGAACTTGCCGCTTTTCAGTAACAAAACAGTAATTTTTATATATTGCCGGATTCGGATGGCATTATGAACAATAACGGATCTCCGCTTGCTGATGACAATTTTAAATATCATGCTGTGAATACGATAGATATGACAACATTGTTGAAATCTATTGCGGCTTTGCTTTGCGACGTCAAAATAAACGAAGCCGACATTGGCGCGGAATTATTGAGCAATCCGGATTTTTTTAAAATATATAGCATCATAAAGGATTTGCGGACATTGAGTTCGTCTCTCAACAAAGGGGAACTGGACAAACTTGTCTACAACAAAGGCTTTATACTGGCAAACCTTAAAGCCTTGCAATCAAATTTGCGCCATTTGACTTGGCAGACCAAAAAAATATCCGAAGGGGATTTTTCGCAAAAAGTAGATTTTTTGGGTGATTTTTCGGATTCTTTCAATAAAATGACCGATAAGCTTAGGGAAAACAGCTTGTATCTAACTGAACTCGCCAGCCTTGACACCCTTACGCAAATACCGAACAGACGCGCCCTTGATGCTTTTATGGACAAAGCTTTTGCTAGTTGCCCGGAACTTTGCGTCCTTATGGCCGACATAGATTTTTTCAAAAAAGTAAATGACACTTACGGCCATGACATAGGCGACGAGCTATTGGTTCATGCGGCAAGTTTGCTCTCCAAACAAATCAGAAATTCTGATTTTGTGGCAAGATACGGCGGAGAGGAATTTGTCGCCATTTTGCCTGATACCAGCGTGGAAATCGCCACCAAGATAGCAGAGCGTATTTTGCAAGTAGTCAAAAACACTCCATTGGCTATCCCTAATACGGACACAATCATAACTTTGACATTGAGCATTGGCGTAAGCTGTAAAAGGCCGGACGACTCCTCGGTGCAGGACGTTTTAAAACGCAGCGATAAGGCTCTGTATGAAGCGAAAAACAATGGCCGTGATCAATATCGTATTATTTCTTGATTTTTATTTATCCAATCCTGTTCACTTGACATAACGTATATTATCGGACGTAAAAGTAGTGGCGCCAAAAACCATTTTTGCGGCTAATTTATCTACGGCTCTCGCGCTTTGATCTTTATGCGTCCATCAAGGCAACTCTGCCCGGATTATATTTAACTTCTTTATTTAATGCCTATGCAATCTTTCTGCAATCTATTCCGTGCGGCGCAATTTGTTTTTGCTGAACCAACGCAAATTGCTATGCTTTGAATGATTTGACTATTCTTATTGGTGCTGGTTTGGGTTTGCTTTTCTTTTTAACCTTTTGTTTGTTGTTTTTCGTGTTCTTTGGAATCTTGGTTCTTGGCTCAAACGTAAGTAATGCGGTTGTTTTAAAAACGCCATTTATTCTTAATCCGGAGGCTGACAAATTGACCAAAAAAGCAACAAACAGTCCATTCGATCAAGAACCGTCCTTAACCAAAGCCCAGACCGATATATTGGAATATATCAGAAACTTCGTGCGGACAAATGGGTATCCTCCTTCCGTGCGCGAAATCGGCAAAGCGGTCGGGTTTGCCTCAAGCGCCAGCATACACGCGCATTTGCGCAAACTGGAATCCGCCGGTTATCTCCAGCGCAATCCTTTCAAATCGCGTACCGTGGAAGTAACCCAAGACGCCATGCTGCGCCAACAGACAATGGTTCCCGTGCCTTTAGTCGGCCGGGTAACCGCCGGCCAGCCGATATTGGCCGAAGAGAACATTGAGGCGACCTACCCCCTACCCGCCGAATTTATCGGAACTCGCTCGGGCGACGATGTTTTCATGCTGACAATAAGCGGCGACAGCATGGTCAACGCAGGCATTTTAGACCGTGACATAGTATTGGTTCGCCGCCAGCAAACAGCCGACAACGGCGACATTGTGGTGGCTTTGCTGCTTGAGGAAAACCAGGCTACGGTAAAGCGTTTCTTCCGCGAATCAAATCGCATAAAGTTACAACCAGAAAATGAATTGATGCAGCCTATATATTCCGATAATGTCGCGGTTTTGGGAAAGGTTATAGGTGTTTTTCGTTTTTTATAGCAAATAATGTATTCAAAATCATAATATATTGTATTTTATTTTTAGGATCTATAGTTTGATTTATCTTTGCAAATAGCCATTATATAAATAACGATAGCATACATGGAGAAAAAATAGGCATTTTTGTATTTAATTTTTCTGTTTATTGTATTTGGGTTTTTGTTTGCTTTGAACGGTATTGATTTATTGCGCTACTTATTTAA
>JAISLQ010000084.1 GCA_031290885.1 Acidaminococcales bacterium | reverse complement strand
CGCCTTCTTTATCTGGGGGTTCTTCTTCGCCAGCATCTCCAGTTCCTCCCCGCCTTCACTTTTCAAGAACAACAGCCAGTCGAACAGTTCCGTCCGGTCGTCCCGCTTCGGCACTTTCGGCAGCTCCAGCGTATTCACTTCCAGTATGTCCGTAAACTCCGATCCGCTTTCTTTATCGTAAAGCCGATATCTGTTGTGGTATTTCCGGTTTTCCTTTATCAGCTCGTAATCTGTTATTACTATGCTGATGACCCTCTTGATTGCCCCGTAATCTTCTCCCCTGCTTATCTGCTCCGTAATCATTTTGCCTGCGTAGTAAACTATGCGCTCACGCATTTGCGGCGTCTCCAGTATCTGGATTTCCACTTCCACCACTTTGCCGCTCTTGGTATGGATCTTTACGTCCAACACGCTCAATTTGTCGTCGGCGCTTTCGCGTTTAAGATGGGGATCCACTATGGATAGTTCTTCATATTCACTCTTGGGCAGGTCAAGGACGGCCTGCAAAAAAGAGGCCAGCACATCGGCGTTCCTCTGGTCGCCGAAGATAAGTTTAAAGATGAAATCGTTCTTGGGCGAAAGTATTTCTTTGCTCATCTTCATCGGTACCATTTCCTTTTGAATTAAACTTTATTCGGCGCGAGATCCTGTCTCCCGCTGAATGTCCGTTCGCGAATCGGCGGGCCGCCTCCGCGGAAAGGGCGCGTTCCCCGCCTTCTCCAAAACAAGCCAAATACCGCCCCAAAAAAGCTTTACAGGCCATCCCGCGCCCCTCTTCCCAATCTTTCAAGCGCCGCCTGCCAAACGGCCGCTTTCCCCTTTTCCCAATCTCCTTTTGCCAACTCAAAGAAAATGAGATCATGAATGCCGTCAGGCCGCTTTATTTTCCCTAACGCGCGGCCGGTTTCAACGAAAAGCAGGTTTTTGTGCAAAGCCGCGCTCGCCGCGTTCGGCGCGAGCACCTGACTTTTTATCCTCACAATGTCGCGTTCATTAAAAATATACTCCATAGACAAGCAGCCAAGCACCGACCCCGCGCCTTTTGCGGCATCCGGCGCGCCGATATAAAACCCCCAGGCGCAGCTTCGCGCTGTTTTATCAAAATCGGTGAAACACGTTGCGCCCCACGGTCGGCCGTCCATGCAGAAAAGCCATAGATCGTCGCCCCGCTCCGTGCGGCCGTCAAACCATGCGGCATGCTTTTCCCGGGAAATAATATGGTCGTCAATCATATATTTCCGTATGTCGGCTCGGTTTCGCCACTTTAGGATCAGCGGCAGATCCGCGCGTTCAAGTTTCCTTAATCCATACTTCACGCGCCATGCCCCCAATCGGCAATTTTCCCCTGCTTGTCTTTTCCGCAATCATTTGGTCGGCGCAATAAACTATAAACCAAAGACCCGCCGCGGCTGAAAGGAAAACCCAGTCATCGAAACAAGGCCGCTATGCCGAAAGTTTTCCCGCCCTGCCGCAAATCTCGTTATACGCTCATATTCCTTTCAAAACGCTCTCCAGGCTGGACGCGACATAATCTTGCTGTTCGTCGGTCAACCCGTAATAAAGGGGCAGGGTGAAAGCCTCTTGGTAATACTTCTCGCTGGCCGGAAAGTCGCCGCGCGCAAAGCCCAGCTTCCGGTAATAAGGATGCAGGTGCACGGGAATATAGTGCAAGTTGAGCGCGATCCCCTTTTCCGCCATCCGCGCGAACAAATCCCTTTTGCTTATCCCGGTTTTGCCGAAATCCAGCCGCGCCGCATAAATATGCCAGGAAGACGTGGCGTATTCCGCCTGATACGGCAAACAAAGCGGCAATTCAGCCAGCAATCGTCCGTAGCGCGCCGCCAAATACCGGCGGCGCGCTACAAACTCATCCGCCCGTTTAAGCTGGTTTGTCCCCAGCGCCGACTGTATATCGGTTATCCGATAATTAAAGCCCAACTCGATCTGCTCATAATACCAGGGACCGTCCGGCTCGCGAGTCATCGCCCCACGCTCGCGGGTGATCCCGTGGCTGCGGAAAAGGCGCAGCCGCCCGGATAGTTTTTCGCTGTTGGTCAGCGTCATGCCGCCCTCGCCGGTGGTAATGATCTTTACCGGGTGAAAGCTGAAAACCGCCATGTCGGAATACCGGCAGCCGCCCACGCGGCTGTTTTTGTACCCGGCGCCCAGAGCGTGCGAGGCATCCTCTATGACCATGAACCCGTATTTTGCCGCCAAGGCGGCGATGCGCTCCATGTCGCAGGACTGCCCGGCGAAATGCACCGGCATAACGATTTTGGGTTTCAACCGGCTTTTCTTTAATTTTTCCTCCAGCAAATCCACACTTAAATTGTAAGTAGCCTCGTCAATATCGACGAAATCAACCGCCGCCCCGCAATAGAGGGCGCAGTTGGCCGAAGCCGCGAAAGTGTTGGGGCTTGTCCACAACACGTCGCCTTTTCCCAATCCGGCCGCGAGACAGGCGATGTGCAGGGCGGCGGTGCCGCTGTTGACCGCCGCCGCGTAACGCGCCCCGGCATAAGCCGCCGCCGCCCGCTCGAACGTTTCCACCGCCGGTCCTTGGGTCAAAAAGTCCGAGCGGAGCGTTTCGATCACCGCGTCTATATCCGACTGCCCTATGCTTTGCCGGCCGTAATAAATCATGGGCCGTTCATCTCCCGCAGTTCTTCCACCGTCAGAAAATGCGGGTTGACGCCGGAACTGTACTCAAAGTTTTCCGGCACCGGCCGGCCGCTCTCCCCGTCAAGGCTCCGTTCGTAATCTACCTCCCGCGCAAAATCTATCGTGGGTTTTATCACATAATACTTGTCAAACTCCACCGTTATATAATAACTGTCCGCCGGGCACATTACCTCGTGCAGCTTCTCGCCCGGGCGGATGCCGGTGATCTTTACCGGCAGATGCGGCGCGACCGCTTTTGCCAGATCGAGTATGCGCATGGAAGGAATTTTGGGCACGAAAATCTCCCCGCCCCGCATCCTTTTAAAACTTGCCAGCACGAAATCCACCCCGTCTTCCAGCCGCAGCCAGAAACGGGTCATGCCCGGATGGGTTACCGGCAGCTCTTTTGCCCCTCTTGCCGCCAGTTCCCGGAAAAAGGGCGCCACCGAGCCGCGCGAGCCTACCACATTGCCGTAACGGACGACGGAAAAAACGGTAGGCCGATTGCCGGCAAGGTTGTTGGCCGCGACAAACAGCTTGTCGGAGGCCAGCTTGGTTGCCCCGTAAAGATTGATCGGGTTGGCCGCCTTGTCGGTGGAAAGGGCGATTACCTTCTCCACTTTGCACTCCAGGGCGGCGTTGATGACGTTCTGCGCGCCCATCACGTTGGTCTTGATACATTCCATGGGATTGTATTCGGCGGCCGGCACCTGTTTCAGGGCGGCGGCGTGCGCCACATAATCGACGTTGAGCATGGCCTGCAGCAGGCGGTGCTCGTCGCGCACGTCGCCAAGGAAATAACGCATGCAAGGATGATCGAAAGTCTGCCGCATGTCAAATTGTTTAAGCTCGTCCCGGGAAAAGACGATCACCCGGCGCGGCTTGTAACGGGCAAGAAGCATCTTTATGAACATCCTGCCGAAAGAACCGGTGCCGCCCGTAACCATCACCGCTTTACCGTTAAACATATCTTCCTCCCAAATGCCTCGCGCCGTCCCAGTCCGCCGCGCCCCTTCAGCCGCCCGTCCGGATCAGCCGGCGCCAGACTATATATATCTGTTTGCCGTAAACGCGCTCGCGCAAATCATCTTCCGCGAGAAAACTCACGGCGTATTCAAGGTCGGGGTTGCCGCCCAGCCGCGCTTTCTTGTCCGGGCAAAGGCCGCCGTATTCTTCCTGGGCGGCGGCTCGCGCAACCAGCCTTCCCCGGTCGCGGATCACCGGAAACATCTTCAGCTGCCCGATGATTTCCGCCAATTTCGCCCTGTCATCCAGCGCCGCGCGGACATCTTCCAAAAGGCCGGCCCGCGCCAGGATTCCGTTGTATAATGGCTTTGTGGGGGCGATAAGGGTAACTTCCCCTTCGCCCCGGGCAAAAGAGGCGAAAACATCGAAACAGGTCCGCTCCTTGCCAACCGCGCCGAGAAAAGCGTAATTTTCCGGCCAATACAATTCCCAGGCGCCGGTTTCTTCGTTCCAGACTTCTATCCAGTCAAAAACCGAGTTGCCGACGACCGGCGAATATAGCGCGACATGCCGCCAGGCCGTGAAAAGATCGTGCAAAACTATCGTGGCCAAGGCAAAGGGAGGAAAGTTTTCCTCGTCCTTATTGGCCAAACGATGATTTAAAATGTCAAAATGGCCCACTTCCAAGGTTTTGCCCACATAGGCGCTGAGGTTAAAAAGCGCCGACATCAGGGCGAAAGCGTCTTTTTTAAAATAACAGCGCTGGCCGGTTTGCCCGTCCGCGCCGCAAAACCGGTACAGGCCCTCCTTCTCCACCGGCCAGGCCTCGCCGGCAAAAGCATAAACCCCCGGCTTGTCGATAAAGCAGCCTTCCGGCAATTCTTTCGCGACGGCAAAGCTTTCCGCCGCCGTAAGCGGCGAAACGTCACCCCCGCGGCAATAACGCGCCGAACCCATAAAACAACTCCCATCCGCCTGTATTTCACGTCTGAAAAATTATATCAAGCTCGTCTCCCCTGCCCGCCAGAAATTCTTCGGCCAGCTCCAGCGAAAAATCGGTAAAATCCTTGCCGGCCGCGACAAAAGCCAAAAACGCCTCTTCCTGCCTTTTTGCGTCGCGCCCGGCTAGTGCCTCCCGCACTTCCTTGGCCTCCCTGCTCAGCCCGTTGCCGAACAACGCTCCAAACAGCGGGGCTCTCAGCAGTTTTTCATAACGGTTGCGGACGGAAGCGTTCTTGCCGCTGCCCTTTGCCTTTTCGAGGGCCTCTTCCAGAACGCCGAATTCTTCCCGCAGACTTTTTATTTCCTGCCGGCACCGGCGGTAAAGGTTCAGCGCGTAATCCTCCGTCCACAGTTTGTTGAGCAGCTGCCCTTCTATGGCGTCTTTCACGGCGCGCCGCAAATCGGCGACCGGCGGCGCGGGCGGCAGGTCCTGCGCCAGGACGTCTATCAACCGTTTGTTTTCAAAGCCGATGATGTTAAGCCCCCCTTCGGTGGCGTTGATAAAATGCCTGTTCCTGCTCATAAGCGCGACATGCTCAAGCGTAATCTTTATATTGACAAAACTGCTGTCCGTATACACTATCTCGCCGTACATGTTTTTAAGCGGGAAACGGTTGGTGTAAGTTGCCAGCCACCGATTTTCTTTATCGGACGCCCAACTGCCGTCGGCGTAATTTTTGTCCTGCCGCCAGCACAGATCCTGGCCAATGAGGATGATCTTGGGCGCGCCGAGCGTGTCCGCCAAAAACAGGCCCAGATTGGAAACCGAAGCGCCGCTGCCGGTTTCCGGCACAACAATCCCCCGGCTGCGCAAAAGCAACGATTTCACCGGATAATTATGCGCCGCGAATATTTCCAGGCAGTTGCCGTCGTAAGCCCGCGCTATGCTGCTTTTTATAAAATCAGTATAGCCGAGCGGGCACTCGTCCGGGTCTATGCCGTCAAACAAGCGCTCCTGCAGGCTGTTGCCCTCGATGGAAAGGCGCAGATGCGGCACTATGCCCCGGCTGTGCAGTATGCGGATGGCCGTGCCGCAGGCGATAACAAAAGCCCGGTCGCCTACCTCGCGCAAAATGCTTATATTTTCGTTGAGCGAAGGACCGGAAGAAACAATAATCACCGGCATGTTCCGGATGATTTCGCCCAAAGCGGAAAAATGGGCGGAACGCAGCTTCAGGTTGCGCCACTGGTTGGCGTGCCACATGTACCGAAAAGCCTGGTGGGTAACTAAAGTCCCACTCAGCTGCAGCCGCGCGTCCCGGTCAAATTCCGCCAGCTTTCCCCGGTGCAGGGGAAAAAGCGAAGCGTATCCCACCGGCAGGAGCACGGCCGCGCTTTCCAAAGCATAATTAAAAACAAATGTTTTATACCAATTGTTTATTTGCGCGAAATCATCGCCGAGTATGATGCTGATGTCGGTTTTGGGAAAAGCGGCGAAAATCTTCTTCAGCGGCATTTCCTCAAGCAGGGCGCGAAAGATGTTCCGGCTGGGCTCAATGATGACCAGCCGCCGCAGGCGGCGAAAGCGTTCTTTTATCGCGCCCAGCAACCCAAGCCCGCCCACGCCCAGAAGGATCACCAGCCCGGCGTTTTCGTCGCTTGCGGCAAACAGCCGCTCCGCCTCCCGCTTGGGGTTGACCGCGCTGCCCAGCGTAACCTCGGCGGCGCCTTTTTTCACCTTGAGCAAACGGCGCCGGCCGTCCCAAAAAGCTTCCGCCCCCGTATCGTCCTCGCCGTTGATTAGTTGCGCGTGCAAAGCGGGCGCGTTGTTTTTTAAGAAATTTAAATTTTCCTCCAGAAAATTCTTCATGTGGCCGCCTTTTCCGCAAAGAGCCGCAGCTTGTATTCCAACAGGTCGGCCAGCAGCAGGTAGTCGGCTTTCTGCCGGGCGGCGGATACTTCCAGCATTATTTTGTTGAATTCCGGCAATTTGTCCGGCCGCAGCTCGCTTGCCCAAGGTTCCAGCCCTTCCAGCAAAAGCAGCAGCTTCTTGTCCGCCTCTTTGAATTGCAGAGCGAAAACCTCGTCCTGCACTTCGTCCAGAAGGCCGGTTATTTTCTCCGTCATAAAAACTCCCCGCCTGTTTTATGATAACATCTATATTATACCATTATACCACAAAAAGAGGGGCCGGAAAATCCCGACCCCTCTTTTTTGCCGGACATTTTAACATGTTTCGTCCGCGAAAACAATAGGCTACTGCAGGAGGGTCAACACTTGCTGCGCACGGGCGTTTGCCTGTGCCACCATCGTCTGCGCCGCCTGCGACTTGATGTTCTCCTTCGAGAACCTCGACATCTCCGCCGCCATGTCGGTGTCGCGGATGCGCGACTCCGCCGACGTCACGTTCTCCGACGTCGTCTCCAGCGCGTTGATCGCGTATTCCATCCGGTTCTGGATCGCCCCCAAAAGGCTTCTCTGCGAGGACACCCGCGTGGTGGCGTTGTCCACTTCCGTGATCGCCGCCTGCGCCTTCTCGTTGCTCGACACGCTGGTGTATTGGAGCCCCAGCGCCCGCGCCCGCATGTCGCTTATCGACGCGAAGGTTACCTG
>JAISLQ010000083.1 GCA_031290885.1 Acidaminococcales bacterium | reverse complement strand
TCCTTCTCCCTCAACACGTTTAAGAAATGAAGGTGTAACCAATACAATACCGACACGAGATTTTGCCAACCCTTTATCAATTTCACGAAGTAAAGACGAACCTAAAGGAACATCCTTTTCACTAAACCAAATAGTGACACCTTTTGATTCAAGTAAATCGTGTAATTCTTTAGCGGCGCCTTTACGGTCATCCCAAGCGTGGCAAAGAAAAACATCTCGTAAACCTGGTAATTTCGAACGCTTCTCAACATTTTCACGCACAGGGGTAAGCATTCGAATTTCCGCAGGCGTATATAAAATAGTAGAACCAACTGGAGACCAACGTGCTTTTGTTCCGCCAACTCTACTACGACTTGTGGAATTGTTTGATGAAGAATACAGCAAAGAATGGGAGGGATGAGAGTTGTAGCCTCTATAACTACCTCTGGCCCCACATACTGGGCAGTTTGCCCTTCCACTTGCCGTGCGATGACCGTAAACTGGCGCTGTACATCTTGCCATAGTTTTATTCCTCCTATATTTTTTGAATGAAATTTTATCCGTCTGTGTTATTGAAAAAATTCATCTATAATAACTGATACAATACAAAATAAGCACATATATCCGCATATCCCACATTCCAAAATATAAATGTACGCCGGTTCACAATTAGCAACTTTCAGGTAATGCTTATTGCACGATTAAAAAAGCTTAATCAACCCCTTGGCTTTTATAGCGGGTCTTTCCAGATAATTAGCACTCGCCATCCATGAGTGCCAATTCAATAATACCACATATGGGAAGAAAGTCAAGAGCAATGCACCATATATAGATTACAAAAATATTACATGTACTGTAATCTCCCGCCAAGACAAAGCCATTTTAAATTTCCGAGCTTTGGGTTGACGCCAAATTGGATTTGCTTGGCCGGAATGCCGACATTTCACCACTTTACATTATCTCACGGATAAAAAACAGACTGTTTTTTTCCTTTCCAACGGGCTATGATGGTCATACCGGGCAACGGGGCGCGGGAGAAACCCGCCTCCGATGCAATCATCATTGACGGTTGGACGGGGTGAGCATGGAAAACATCTTCAATCCGCAAGAGCCAAGCGACGGGCGCTGGGAATATCGCTACGGGCTGTACGCCCACAAGTTGATAACCGTTGACGGCGAGACGTACACACGCCACTTTATCGTCATAAAGAACCGCTTTGGCCTGATTGCGCGGTTCACGAATCTGCATAACTATGTCGGTGTGTACGACGGCAGGGTTTTCGCTCCATTGGTTTCCGATGCGGAGGCGAAGCTGCGCTATGTTTGCGTAATGCTGAATTACGTGCTGATCGAGCAATATGCGAAGTTTCGGATCGACCATGTTTTTCGCGTGACCCGCGAGGCGTTGGATTGTTTCTTTCGCGACTACGCTCAGGAAATTCTGCCTGACGGCACACATCGCGGCAAGCAGAGCATTGAGAAGTGCGTGGCGACCGTAACGATGTTCTTTCGCAAACTGCGCCGTAAATTCGGCGCGGCGGTATTGCTCGGGGAGAGCGACCTTGTGACGGAAGTGACGGTATGCGACAGGCGCGGCAGGCCACAATGCCGGAAACGTCCTGTTTTCCAAGCAAAAGGCTTTGCAAACCATAAAAAGGCCTTTCGGGAGTTGCCCACCAAGGCATTCCGAATTTTGCTGAACCTCGCGTTCCGCTACGCGCCCGACATCGCGTTCGGCATCTGCCTACAGGCGTTCGCGGGACTCCGTGCGGGGGAGGTATGCAACGTGCGGCGGGAAGGCAGTCCGTTGGGCAATGGGCTGATATTTACATATTTCGAAGGCGAAGCGCGAAAAATAGAGATCGACCTGTTGCGGGAATATCCTCTGCGAAGCGACGGCGTGATATGCGGCAAAATCAAAAGAGAACGCACACAGTGTGTTTATCCGCCTTTCATAAAGGCTTTCTGCGCGGCTTATGAGCGACACAAAGAATTTTTGGCGGCACGGAGTTTCGAGGCGGCATATTGCCCGATGTTTATCAACGAAAGGGGAATGGCTCTGGCCTATGACGATTATGCGCGTCGGTTTTCCGCTTTGACAAACAATCATTTCAGACCCGTGCTTCTGGAGTCGGAAGATGCGGAATGCCGCGTTTACGGGCAGTTGCTGTACGAAAACCGCCTTACAAGCCACGCGTTGCGCCATTGGTATTCCGTCCAACTCGTGTTGCGCGGCGAGGACATCGCACAGGTTCAATACTGGCGCGGGGACGACAATCCCGCAAGCGCATTTGAGTATCTGCAAAACAAGGGCGACTTGGTTAAAGAGGTCGAAAACGTCGGAGGCGCTCTGGCGGAGTTTTTGGTTGACAACGGGAAAATCGGGGAGCGGTGAGGCATATGGAAAGCAGGAACCTATTCTCATACGTTTTGCAAACGGGCAATGAAGTGGGATCGCTCTATCAAAACAGCAAAGCGGACAAGCGGGCGGTTGCGGAGTTTATGGAAGCGAATGATTGGTTCAACACGGAGTATGCGTTGATCGATAAAGCCATTCATATGACATCGCGGGATTTGACTGCGATTCGGGAACGCTTGGTCTTGTGGCTCAAAGCGTACAAGCGGTCTGACCGTGAGAAAACCGCGCTGCTGTTGGGGACATTCAATGATACATATCCCGAAACGTGTCGTTTGTATGCGCGATTTATCTCCGACAGCATAATGGCCGACAAACCGACATCGTGGAAGCTCTTGGATTTCTTGTTTTCGGAGATTGACAGAGAAATCACGGAATACGATGAGAGCGACCTAAAATCATTGGCGGAACGCCTAAACGACGGAGCCACAAGGAAATCCGCGCATTTGTTCGCCGAGTTTTTGGGGACGGCAAAAAGCGACGGCGACGCCATATCATGCTGGACTTACGCCTTCGGCATCCGCGATAGGCCCGCCATTGTCAGCGACGCGTACCCTATGGAAAATTTTGCGCGTATGGCGTACTGTGTTTTCAACGAAGAAATGTGGGCACGGAACAAACTGGCCGAAAAAGCCGCACGAAATCAAACTTACGCAGACATATGGATTTTTGTCGCGCTTCATTTTGTCTGCGCGTTAAGGGCGAGCGATATGAGGCGGCTTCCCGCTCCCGCATTTCCTTACGACGGCGAAACGGTGCTGCGGGAGATAACCGACGGAACGTTTTCAAGGGAAAAAGCCGCCGCGCTGACGGAGAATCTGCGAGTTCGGCTCAAATTAAATCCGATGTATCCGAAAAAAACCGATGCACAGTATCAAGTGCCGGAGATAAGGTTGTTCGTACCGGAAAGCTTAACTGCCCCGCTTGGCCTTATGATTGCGGCGGCGTTGGCGCATCGTCCGGGAATACGCGCAGGTGACGCATTTGTGAAAGCAACGTTTAGGTTGAACAATCTCCGTCTGTTTTTCGGCGAGGATTTTATGGCGGCGCTCGACGGGAGCGGATTTGCGCCGCGACGCTGCAACAAGTCGTATCTGCAAGGGGTCGAACTTGCGGCCGGCGGCGAACCCGGCAGACCCAAAGGTTATATGTTGGCGGCGTTGGCACGAAGCCACAGAAGCGGCATAGGGCGGCTTTCGGAGATAACGGACGCATACTTGAAAGACGCCCGGTTCAGTGGATACAGCCCGGAATTTATCATACGGCAAATGTTTGAACGCGGTGTATTCAGCTTTATTCCTGCCGTGCTGCTGGAAATATATGCGGGCGAGGAATATGCGAAGCTGCCAATAACCGACCAAACAAAACTGATTGGGGTGCTTGGCCTCACGGCAAGCCGCATTGAGGGGCTGATTGAAACGGTGGAGCGCGCAATGATACGAAGCAGGAAAGCCGTAGGCGAAATGATGAATGGTTTTCCGAATATCGCAAAGAGCGTTTGCGATATGCTTCAAAATATCGCGTCGGGATCCGCCCCCGGCAAACAGTGCGACTGCCTGTGTCTGATGACTGCGGCGGGGTTTCCCTGCCCGTTCGCGGGGCGCGACGGTTGCATCGGCTGCGGTTATGAGATTTACACGAAAACGACGATGTACGCGCTTATGCGCGAATATACGTGGTTGAGACGTGACGCTTCCGAAGCGGCGCCAAAGGAGTCATGGCGCTACAAGCTGATTCTGAAACAGGCGGTTATGCCCGCCGTGGCTGAAATGCTGACAGCGGCAAAACTGCTTTATCCAAACGCCGACATTGGAGGGCTGCTTGACATCATGGAGGTGGAATTTGATGGCACTTACGGTATTTCGGGAAGAGATTGAGGCGGATTACAGCCGTTATCTGTCGATAAGCGAACTGGATAAAAATGCGATCGTTCGGGCGCGGGAGATTTTTGACGGCTACAAAAAGCGCGGTGTCATCGTATCCGGCGAATTCGACGATATGTCGTGGACGTTTACCAACGAAACGAAAAACGTCGGCCTGACGCTGTTTACATTTGAAGGCGGAACAAACAAAGCGGCCATGAGCTGGATTGGCTGCACATATCGCCAGTTCGTGCTGTGCGTCAAGGCGTACATCGTGTTTCACCTCGGCGAAATCAGTCTCACCTCGTTACAGGCGATCAACCGTCGCTTTATCCGGTTGGCGTTGGCGTCGAGAGAGGAAACTGTCGGCATGGTTGATTGCGACGCGCACATAATCGCGTTGTTACAGCTTATATCCGGCGGCAACGAGGCGCGGGACGGCGTTATCGAAGAATTGGAGGAAAAGATTGAGCGGAACGCCCGGAACAAGAAAAAGGGAAAGCAACGCCGCCTTGCCGATTTCAGGGCCTATTTGCGGTTTCAGGATGCGATGACCGAATTTTGGCGCACCGCTGACAAACGACAGAAACTTTTTTATTTCCCGCTGTATTTTTGGTGGAATCTTACG
>JAISLQ010000082.1 GCA_031290885.1 Acidaminococcales bacterium | reverse complement strand
GGACGAACTTGACCAACAGTCGGCAATCGTCATGGACAATGCAGCTTTTCATCGCAAATCGAAGCTTGTTCCGCTTGCGGAGAAACATGGGCACAGGCCAATCTTTTTGCCGGCGCATTCACCCGAATTGGATCCAATTGAAAACTTTTTGGCATGGCTAAAAGCTAAACTGCGCAGAACGCTCGCTAATGTTTCTTGTTTTGATGACGCTCTTTGCTACTGTTTTAAAAGTATTTGACTATACTTTGACTTAAGACAGTACGTTCATGCTTCGTATCTGCTTCATACTTTTTATGTGCCACTGCCTTCCTGACGGTCATTTGTGACAAGGCGAAAACTGCAAAAAGTGGCGGAGAGGGTGGGATTCGAACCCACGGCGGCATTGCTGCCGCGGCGGTTTTCAAGACCGCTGCCTTAAACCGCTCGGCCACCTCTCCTTGTTGGTTTTGTGCTTTAGCGCTGCGCATTGGAACGGGGCGCGGCGCCGGCCGTTTAAGCGGCAAAACGCCGCGCAGGGGCCATAATAATGTCCGCAGGTCAAAAGCATGCTGCCTTTGCGTCCAATTTACTGCCCTGCTTGGCCCTAAAGCTAAGGATTCGCCTACGTTTTGCGCCGCGCAGGAGGGCAAATTGTCTCGTGCGCTTTAGTCATGTTTTGTTCCGAGGACAGTATAAGAAGTTATCCAAGATTCTTTGATGGACATTATTGATTTTACTGCATTGAGAGCATAAATTTCAACATCTTTTTTGGGTTTTGGCTCGGAAGGTTTGGGCCGGGGATCTGTCCGCCGCTGAAAACTTAATGCCTCGCGGCAGGACATTTGCCTTGCAAGGGAAAATCAGCCGGGGATTTTGCCGGGGAAGGCTTTATTTAAGAAAATCTCGTCCTGAATTACTTGCCGCAGAGCGTTGAGGGCGGCCTCCGGATACCGTTCGCGGCTTAACTGTTCCTGAAAGGCCGTGAACGCCTGCTCCTGGTCACGGCATTGATCAAGGTAATGGACGAATTGGTTTACCGCCGCCAACAGCCAGACGTCTTCCGGCAGGTCGCCCGCCTTTTTTCCCAAAGGCGCGCTGCCGTCGGCGTATTCGTGATGATATAGAAGATAGTCGTTCAGCCATTCGCTCATCTTGAGCCCTTTGAGCATTTCCACGCCGGCCTGTCCGTGGGCGAGTTCCCCCTCGTCCGCCAGCCGCCCGAAGTCGTGCAGCCAGGCCGCGATGTCAAGGCGCGTCTTGCGTTCCGCAGTCATTCCCAGCAAGTTGGCGGTTTTGTTGCAATAATTGGCTACTTGCGCGGCATGTCCGTAAATTTCCGGCGACAACTTTTCCATAATCCTGATCAGGGTACGCACAACGGCGGAACGGCCTTCATTGCTTTCCATGCCTTTTTTGGCCTGGATCAGGCGTTCAATATGGTGCCGCAGTTCGGCGTAGTTGACAGGCTTGGTGACGAAAAGGCTCGCGCCCACTTTGTATCCGCGAATACGGTCGTCGGTTTCGTCCAAGACTGTTTGCATTATCACGGGAATATCCCTGGTTCCGGGATAGTTTTTCAATTCCCGGCATACTTCAAAGCCGTTCAGCCCCGGCAGCATGACGTCAAGCAAAATCAAATCCGGCAGATTCTTTTTGGCTTTTCCCAGCGCGTCCATGCCTTGCAGGGACAGCTGCACGTCATAGCCCCAACTGAGCAAAACATCTTTTAACAATTCGCAATGCTGTTCGTTGTCGTCGACAATCAAAATTTTCTCCATACGCAAACCTCGCAAATAAAATAGCTGAAAACCTCTAACAAAAAGCCGGCCGCCGCAAGCGCGGCTGCTATCTTTCGTTCGGCCTTTCGCCCGCGCCGGCGGCATCTTGCCCGTCTTTGCTGTTTTTGTTCAGGGGAATGGTGAATATTACTTCCGTGCCCACGCCTTCCTGGCTGTTCAGATATATTTCCCCGCCGTGCATTTCCACTAAATAGCGGCATAGGGGCAGTCCCAGCCCGGTTCCTTCATATTCCCGGGAATAGGAACTGTCCGCCTGTTCAAAAGCTTCAAAAATGCGTTCCTGATCTTCTTTTCTGATGCCGATGCCGTTGTCTTTCACCGCGATCCGCAGCATATTGTCCAATTCCCGCACGTCCACCCATACCTTGCCGCCCCTTGGCACAAATTTGATCGCGTTGGACAAAAGGTTGTAAAGAATTTGCCGGATTTTCTTTTCGTCGGCGTAAAGCAGTATGTTGGCCGGGCAATTTTCCTGAATGGCGACCTCCTTGCGGCCGGCAACCGAATAAAAGGTCAAAAGTGTTTGGTCAAGCGCGTCCGCGAAACGGAATTCGCTGAAATTGAGTTTCATCATGCCGGCGTCGATCTTTGAAATGTCCAATATATCGTTGATTATTTGCAATAAATGCCGGCCGCTGCAAATCATGTTGTTTACATGTTTGGCCTGTTTTTCTGTCAGCAAGCCGAAATGTCCTTCCAGCAGGGCCTCGCCGGAACAAATCACGGCGCTGAGCGGCGTCCGCAACTCGTGCGTCATATTGGACAAAAATTGTGATTTTACGGTATTGGAGCGTTCCAGGTCCCTAATCATCTGCCGCAGCGCCGCAGTGCGCTGCTCGATTTTTTCTTCCAGTTGGTTGTTGCTGTCGATAAGGTCCTGCACAAAACGTTTGATTTCCTGTTCCATAGCGCCCAGGGTCTTGGCCATTTCGTTGAGCGCCCTTAAAAGGCGCGCCGTTTCCTGCCTTCCCACAAGCATGTTGGGCGGCACGGCGATGCTTCTTTCGCCTTGCGAGACTTTTTGCGCTATTTCCGTGGCCAGGTTGATCGGCTTGGTAATCTTTCCGGTAACGAAATAGCTGAAGGTCAGAACCAGCAGCAGGGTAACGGCGCAAATAAGGACAGTAACGCGTTTTTGGATGTTCATGATGACGTAAAAACGTTCTTCCGGAATGCCCACGCCCAGGGCGGCAATCGGCTTGCCGTTGTAATCTTTGATATAGCCGGTGAAAAAAACATGTACCTCTTTGCCGACATTTACCCGGCCAAATTCAATCTTTTCCACCCGCTCCCACTGGTCGGCCGAGACCGGGCCGTAAGAGCCGATATAGCTCGTGCCGGCGGTGTCGCGCACATTGGAACATACGCGCACGCCGCTTACCGTAAGCGAAAAGTAGGCGTCCTCGATGTTTTTGGTAAACTGCGTGGGCATGGAACTGTCATTGTTGGCGATATCCGCGAGCGCCATGTAAGCGACAAGCCGCCCGTCGCGCAGTATCGGCGCGACCGCCACGCCGGCAAGGCATTTGTTGAAATGTTCACCTGTCTTCATTATTTTTATTTGGTAGCGTTCCCATTCCGGGCTGTCGGGAACGGAAACCTCCGAAAGGTCAAAGACCAGCCCGGAAGAGACGACAGAATGCCGCGGCGCCCCGGAGAGCAGCATTCCCCGCAGCGAGGCCGGGATGCCGGCGAGAAAGGGCTTGGAGGACGCTATCAGTTCTTCCGCGTCCGGTCGGATTACCACCAGAAAATCCAGATAGGGCAAAAGTTTTTGCAAACGGGCCAGGCAATCGGTCAGGTATTCCGGGTCTTCCATTCTGCCGATAAATTCCGGGTTGGTGGCCAGCATGCTGGCGCTTAGCTTCAGTTCCGACAACTGGGAGTTTTCTATATTGTACGCTACGGCGAAAGCGTTGGAAAGGTATTGCCGCGCATCCTGATTTATCTGGTCTTTTTGTTCAAAGTTGATAAATGCCAGCATAAGCGCGCTGGGGAAAATGACGGCTATGAAAATGACGATCATCATTTTTCTTCGGATGGACATAGCTACGAGCCGCCTTTCAAAAGCTCGTTTTCCAGAGCGAACAATTGGCGCCGGTCTTTCAGGTTCAGTTTGCCCAGGATATGGCTGACGTGGGTCTTGACCGTCTTTTCGCTTATATAAAGTGTCTGGGCGATATCGCGGTTGGAATTTTTCTTTAACATGAGCATGGTCACTTCCAATTCACGGGCGCTCAGGCGGGCGCGCAGATAAGTTTCCAGCGGGCTTGCCGGGTTTGCCTGCAAAAATGAGTTCTCGTCAATGTTAGTCATATTAAAGATGTCGTTCAGGAGATTGATAATGCCGTGGAATTGTTCTTCCTCAACCGTAAGTACGCCGCCGCCGTAAGCTATGCAAACAATCCTGCCCAAGCAGTAAATCGGGCTGCCGAAAAAAACCAGGCCCGTAAAACAATGGTGAATATAAACATCCTTTGTGCCCCTGGCAACCTGGATTACCTTCCTTCTTTCCATCAGGCAGCGTTTCAGGTTGTTTTTTATCATATAATCGCAAACCAGCGGCAGATTTGACCAAACCAACAGCGGTTCGCCTGAAAGATCAAGAAAACACAAGCTTATGCCGAAAGTTTTGGCAAAGCTGTCCTGGAACGCCTGCAATTTTTCTTTGCCAATGACATTAAGCCACTGTTTTGCGTTGATTTGTTCCATTTAGCGTCAACTCCCGCGTTGCCTTTAAAACCATTTTTTCGACTACGTTGCAAAACACGCAAATACGCCGTTTCGGAAAAACGGCCGGCGAATGTTCAACCTCCGGAGGAGGGGAAACCGGGGAACAACCTGTAAAATTGCAGCCATGACCAAGCACGAAAAACAAGCCCCTTGCCCGGGCGGACAGGTAACAGGCCGCATGGCGGCATAACATTGCCAAGGAGAACTGGCCCTTGCTCTTTGCCGGATACCGGCAAAGAGCTGTTGCCCGGCCTTTTGCTAACCAGCTTGTCCATTTTCGACTGACTGTAAAAAGAGCCGATAATTTCAGCTTGCAAAGCCGGTTCGCCGTTTTGCGAAAATGCATTCGTTGCCTGGCCCCAAAATTAAAATATGCTAAAAAGGCTCATAGCTGCCGCAAAAAACGCGAGGTAACATTCTCCGCGTTTCGTTACCTTGGAGCCGACAGGGAAAGGCAACTTTGGCGTCATTATAATGTTGCCGCTGCGGTTGGCGCGGCAGGAAGCTGAAATTTTTGACTTGGCGGCCTCAATGATCTATTTGCAGTATGTGCTTATTATATCATACCTTCGCTTCAAGTATAACATTAACGCCCTATGCGGCCGATAAGTGAAAAAGCCCAGGCCGAATCGAAAAGCGAAAAGTATATGGGCGGGGGGCGCGCCCCCGTAAGCGCGGCGATGGCCTCCTGCATAAATATTAGCACACAATTCACCTGGACGCGTCCCCGCAAGCGCGGCAACGGCGCCTATCTTTTAGCGGCCGGCGGCGTTTTTTCGCGGCGAAAAAATTTGCGTTTTGCCCGACGGGGGACGCACAAAAAATTTTTGGCAAGAAATCCAAAACGAAAAATTTTTCTGGAAAAAGGCAATTTTATAAGTTATAATTAACAGGTACTATAAAAAATACTATATTAAGCCCAAATTTTCGCACTAAAAGCAAAAGGAGTGGTTTTGCGCATGAAAGAAAAAGCATTTCAATTTATTGACGGCAAAAAGGATGAAATGGTGTCTCTCTGGCGGGACCTCGTCAACATGGAAAGCGGTTCCGCCTATGTCGAAGGCGTGGACGCCGTAGCCAACAGAGTGAAAAAGGAGCTGGAAGAGTCAGGGGCCAAGGCGCGTCTTGTCGAGTACGAGAAAGCGGGCAACATGGCGCTGGGGGAGATCCCCGGCGGCGCAAAAGCGCCGGTGCTTTTCTGCGGGCACATGGACACGGTGTTCAAATTCGGCGAAGTCGCCAAACGCCCTTTCACTATTAAGGACGGCATTGCCTACGGGCCGGGCGTCCTTGACATGAAAGGCGGCATCGTCATAGCGATTTATGCCGCCCGGGCGCTGCGGGCGGCGGGTTACCGGGAACGTCCGCTGAAATTTGCCTTTGCGGGCGACGAAGAAATCGCCCATCCCCATTCCAACGCCGCCGACGTTTTTGTGGACGAAGCCAAAGGCTGCGCCGCCGCTTTCGACTGCGAGACCGGCTTTGTGGACAACTCAGTGGTGGTTGGCCGCAAGGGCATGGCCACTTTCAAGGCGGCTGTCCACGGCGTTGCCGCCCACGCCGGCAACGACCCTAAAAGGGGACGCAGCGCCATATTGGAAATGGCCCATAAAATCATCGACATACAGAACCTGACCAATTGGGAGGAAGGTTATACTTTCAACGTGGGCGTCATAGAGGGCGGCACGGTAGTCAATGCCGTGCCGGGCTATTGCGAGATAGCTGTCGACATCCGTTACGTGGATCCGGCCATCACCGGCAAACTCAAAGACATGGTGGAGAAAACGCTTGCCAAAACCTACATAGAAGGCACGCGCACGGAACTGAAAGATTTTCGGTTGGGAATCAACGCCATGAAAACCACCGACAGCGTGAAAAAACTTTTCGAGCTTTGGAAAAAAACCAGCGAAGAGAATGGCTTTGGCACGCCGTCCGCCATTGTTTCCGGCGGCGCTTCCGATGCCGCTTATACCGTCATGGGGGGCGCTCCCTCCCTTTGCTCCGTGGGCGTCAAGGGCGGCAAAAACCACAGCCCCGATGAATTCGCGGTGGTGGACGCCCTGTTTGAGCGCGCCAAACTGCTGGCGGCCACCATCCTTAAACTTGATGAAATATAACAGTTGGCGGTCGCTTTGCTGAACGGGCCGTCCCGTCCGGCATGAAATTGCCCGGATCCGGCAGGCTATTCCCGCAACGGCCTTTGTCCGCCCGGAAGTCTGCCGGCAAATTAAACTCTTGCATCCATTAATGAAAGGAGAAAAAACATGTCAGAACAACAAGCTGAAAAGGAAATTGCCGGAAAGTATAAAGTTACCTGGAAAGGCTGGCTGTCTTTGGCCTTCCTTTGCATCTCCTTCTCCGGCCTCCTGACTAGCAGCCCCACAGTTTTCCGGGCGCTTGACTTTACCGCTTTGACCGGCAAGTTCGGCACCATCGCGGGCAGCAAGCACATTTTCCAGGGAGCCGGCGGCATAGGCGCCAGGGAAGGCTTGCTCTTTACCATCACCCTTATCCCAACCGTTATGTTGGCCCTTGGGTTCATACAAGTAGCCGAGTCACTAGGCGCCTTGAGGGCGGCGGAGAAACTTTTCCGCCCTTTCCTGCGCCCCTTCTTGGGCATACCCGGCGTGGCGGGGCTGGCTTTTGTCAGCAGTTTTACAAGTTCCGACGTAGGCGCGGTTATGACCAAAGAATTAGTTGAAAACAAAATGATGACGGACGACGAAAGGGTCATTTTCGTTTCCTACCAATACGCAGGGTCGGCGGTAGTCACAAACACCTTCGGCACAGGCGGCCCGCTTATCCCCATTTCGGTTTTGCCTGTGGGGGCCATTATCGGCCTGATTTTTATCTGCAAGATATTTGGCGCCATTTTGGTAAGGTTCTATATGGGCACTTACCGCAAAAAACACCCGCTGGAAGAAGGTGCTTGAGCATGGCTATACAAGCCAACGGCACAAATATTGTGGAAGAATTCATGAAAGGAGCCAAAAAAGGCTTTTATATCGGCGTTGAGATGATCGCGCCGGCTATGGTCATGGCGTACGCGCTGATAGAATTTCTGAACATTACGGGCCTTATGCCCATCATCGGCAAGGTGCTCAACCCCGTCATGGGGATCTTCGGACTGCCGGGCGAAGCGACGGTCGCCCTCTTGGCGGCTTTCTTCGCCAAAGCGGCTGGCTGCGCCGCTGCGGCTACCCTTTATACCGCCGGGAAAATAGATGCGGCCCAGGCCACCATCCTCTTCCCGGCCTGCGTTACCATGGGCACTCTTGTCGGGCACTTTGCCCGCATAGTGTTAGTGTCCAACGCCAACAAAAAGTTTTACCCCGTCCTTTTCGCCGCCCCTATCGTAGACGCCGTTATGGTCATGTTTCTGACCAGGCTGGTTTTGGTTTTCTTTTAAAAATAAAGGGGAAGCCCCTGCGCCGCCGTATGCCGCCAGGCATGCGGCGGCTTGTCTTTTCGCGGCGCTGTTTTGCTTTTTTGTATTGTTGCCCGGCACATTGGAGCCTGTTAACACTATCTGAAATGTTCTGATTTTGGGCGTTGAACGGCAGCGTTAACAGGCTTTGACTGCCACGTTTGCTTTCGCAAAGGATTGGGACGCGCAGCGGGAACTGCCGGGCAATGTCAGCCGCCGCCCCTGGCCTTGTAAATAAACAGCGCGGCGGCGACCGCCGCGTTCAAGGATTCCGCCCGCCCTTTCATGGGTATGGACACTGTATGCGCGGCGGCCTGCGCGAAAAAATCGTTCACCCCTTGCGTCTCGCTGCCCAGAACGACCGCCGCGCGGCCGGAAAAGTCCGCCTGATAGACGGTTTGCGCGGCGCGGGGGACGGCGGCGAAAATGGCGAACGCCTGAGCGCGCAGCCAAGCAAGAATGTCCGTGTTGGCAAAGCCCGCCAGCACCGGCAGGTGAAAGGCCGAACCCATAGCCGCGCGCAGGGTTTTCGGCGCAAAAAGATCGACGCAGTTTTCCGCGAGGATGACCGCGTCAATTCCGGCGGCGTCCGCAGTGCGGATGATCGCGCCAAGGTTGCCGGGGTCTTTAAGCCCGTCCGCCACGATGACGAAACTTTCGCCGTGCAGGGGAATGTCGCGCAAGGCAAAGGAAAACTTGTCAAAAACCGCCACTATCGGCTGCGGCGTTTTGGTATCGGAAAGTTTCCTGATGATTCCGCCGGATACCGCAAGCAAGTCGGTTCCCGCCGCCATGTCGGTTTCCTTTAAAAACGCTACGGCGCTTGACGGCAGGGCGGAAGGGTCAAAAAAAACTCTCTGCGGGCAAAGCCCCGCCGTTATGGCCTCACTGACGTTTTTCCAGCCTTCCAGCAAAAAAGCCCGGCGTTTGTCGCGATATTTTTTTTGCAGCAGCCCGGCCGCTTCTTTGACCACAGGATTGGCCAGGCTGGTTATTGCCGCTTCCATAACCTCTCCTCAGGGCGCCCGGCGCGGCGGCCGCCGGTCAAGCTTTGCCCAGTTTTGCCGTGGCGGCGTATTCCGCGCCGCCGCGCAGATAGGTGATCGTTATGGACTCGCCGGCTGCTTTCTTGTTGACATAAAAAACAAATTCATCAGTATTGTCTATTGCCAGGCCGTCTATTTTTATGATGTTGTCGCCAGGCAAAAGACCGGCTTTCTTTGCCGCGCCCTTGCGGGAAAGGCCGACTACCTCCACGCCTTTTGCCGGCCGCGCTGCTTCTCCCCATATCGCCCGTTCCCTGCGGTCGGTGAGCGACAGACCTAAAACGCCCGGGCTTGTTTCTTCGCTTGCCCTGACTATCTCGAAATCAAAACGGTAATTTGTTTGGGCATCTTTTGCGATTACCGGCAAAAACAAGGCAAATTTGTAGCCAACCGAATTGTTCGCCGCTTCCTCGTCCGCAGCGGAAAAGAACGGGCGTACCTTCCAGCCGCTGTAGCCCGGTATGCGGTAAAAGTCGTCAAACCCCAGCCAGCCGCCCCAGGGGCGGGGAAAGTAGCCAAAACCAAAGCCGCCGGTGACTATCGGCGCCGAATTTATTACGGTTATGCTGCCCTCGGCGAACAAACTTTCCTCAACCAGCGTATGCGGCGGGATGCTGGCGGGATTAAGGCCGCTGTATATATTGGAATCCGGGCTGAACTGCGAACCCGGCAATACGTTATAAGCCTTCTGCCCGAAAATGAGCGAGGTTTTCCCCCAATCAACCGTAATTATTCCATCGGTTTTGTTGTAAATGGAAACAAGCAGCCTGTCGGGGTTTTTCTTCGCCAGCGCGAAAGAAAAGTAAGCGTTTTCCGTATCATATTTCATATCGTAGTTTTCCGCCGGCCCCACCAACTTGAAGGTATAATAAGCGGCGGAGCAGACGGAAAACTTCAGGCTGAAAACAATGACGAGAAACAGAAGCGTTTTTTTCACAAAAATCCCCTCCCTTTTTCCAAAATGTGGCGGCGCCCATGGACAAGCCGGCGCCCGATGCCGCGCCCGGCTTGTCCGGCAAATATTTTCGCCAATAGCCGGGTTTTCACCGCAGACTTTCCATGTCGTCAAAAAGCCCGGAAATTTTCAAGGTGGCAAAATAATCCTCCGGCGTTTCGGCGCGGCGGATGAGCCGGACAGAACCGTCCTCTTTGAGGAGCAATTCGGCGGAGCGCAATTTGCCGTTGTAGTTGTACCCCATGGCGAAACCGTGCGCGCCCGCGTCATGGATGACAAGGCGATCGCCGATTTCGATCGGCGGCAATTTTCTGTCTATGGCGAATTTGTCATTGTTTTCGCACAAAGAGCCGGTTATGTCATAGACGGCGGACGCCGCCTCGTTTTCCTTGCCGGCCACCGTGATATGGTGATAAGCGCCGTACATGGCCGGGCGCATCAGATTGGCGGCGCAGGCATCGAGCCCTATATATTTTTTGTAAATATTTTTTTTGTGTATGGCGGTGGCGACCAGGCAACCGTGAGGACCCAGCACAAAACGCCCCAATTCGGTGAAAAGCGCCGCGCCCCCCATGCCGGCCGGCACCAGTATCCGCTCGTATACGCCTTTGACCAACCTTCCTATTTCCATTATGTCGTTTGGTTTGTCCTCCGGCCGGTAGGGTATGCCTATTCCCCCGGAAAGGTTTATGAAGGCGGCCGCCACGCCGGTTTGCTCTTTCAGCCAGGCGGCGGTTGCAAACAGCTCCGCCGCCAGCGTGGGATAATATTCGTTGGTAAGGGTGTTGCTGGCCAAAAAAGCGTGCAGACCGAACTCCATGACGCCTTTTCTTTGCAAAACAGCGAACCCTTCTTTAAGCTGCCCTTTGGTAAAACCGTATTTGGCGTCTTTGGGCCTGTCCATGATGGCGGTATGTATGGCGAACTCCCCGCCGGGGTTAAAACGGCAGCAGATCGTCTCCGGCAGTCCGGCGCATCGCTCGAGAAAATCTATATGGGTAAAGTCGTCGAGATTGATGATGGCGCCGATTTTTCTGGCATAGACAAATTCCTCGGCGGGGGTGGCGTTGGAGGAAAACATTATGTCCCGGCCGCTGAAACCGGCGGCTTTGGCCAGCATGAGTTCGGTCAGGCTTGAGCAGTCCACCCCGCAGCCTTCTTCCCGCAAGATTTTAAGGATCGCCGGATTGGGCGTGGCCTTGACGGCGAAATATTCCCGGTAGCCCGCGTTCCAGGAAAACGCTTTTAGCAGCGCGCGCGCGGTTTCCCTGATCCCCTTTTCGTCATAAAGATAAAAGGGGGTGGGATATTGCTTTATAATTTCCTCGAGTTTTTCCTTGCTGACAAACGGTTTTTTCATTAATCGAGCCTCCTGCGTTATGGCGGGCGGCCGCTGCCGGCGCGGCCGCGCCTTTTGCGGTTTTGTCCGCGCTGGAAGAAGGGGCACCCAAGCGCGGATGCCTTTCGCCGGCAAGAGCGGGCGCCGGCCTTAAAAGGATTTCAGGCAACTTTTGATTTGGGAACAGTATCGGCCCAAAAGCGCAATGCCAAATCCGCAAGGACATGGCACGGCCGAAAACCTGGAAAACAGGCGGGGAAATAGCCAAACAGATGGCCGCTGCCATTTCGGCAGCGGCCATTTTCGCTTTGGGCGGTCAAACGGCCGGAGCGAAGCAAAATTCCGCGAGGCTGAGTTTTTCCCGCGCTTCTTCCCAAACAATGGTCTGCGCTTTGGCGAAACCGTTGAAACTGGTCGCCGATGCCGATGAATACGCGCCGCAGGCCGGCACAAGCAATATGTCGTTCGGCAGAAGGGGCGGGGACGCTCGGCCGCAGCAGATCACATCCAAAGAATCGCAGCTGGGGCCGGCGAAAGTGGACAAAAGGCCCGGGCCGTTTTTGTAACTGACAAATTCATAGTCCCAATGGTCAAAAAGGACGCCGGAGAAAGCGCCGTAAACCCCTTCGTCCAGAAAATACCACGGCTGGCCGTTGCGCTCGGTAACGCCAATCACTTTGGTCAGCATGTTCACTGCGGTGGCGCAGACAAACCGCCCGGGTTCCGACCAGATTTCCGTATCGGGGAAAAGGTTTTCCAGACATTCGTTTATTTTTGTGAGCAGCCCGGCTATGTCCACATCGTCGATCATGCTCGGGACAGGGTAGCCGCCGCCAATGTCCAGCGTTTTCAGATGGTAGCCCTCCAGCCGCGCCGCGTCAAACAACTCGCGGCTTTTTTTCAGGGCGCGGATGTAGGGGGCGGCCGAAAGCGTCTGGCTGCCAACGTGAAAGCACAGCCCTAGGACATTGAGCCCGGCGGCGGCCGCGTATTTTAAAAGCGGCAATATCTGTTCCGGCCGCGCGCCGAATTTCTTGTTTAAATCGACGACCGCGCCGGTATTGTCTATGCGCAGGCGCAAAAGGACGCCGGCGCCCGGGAAGCATTGCGCCAATTTGTCTATTTCGGTCCGGCTGTCAAGGGTAAACTTGTTCACGCCATAGCGGCGGCAGGCTTTTAGCCCCGCATCCGTTTTAAAGGGATTGGCGTAAAGCATCCGGTCGCTGGCAATGTTTAAGGCGGCCAGTTCGGTTATTTCGCCGCCGGACGCAACATCGAAACAACCGCCAAGCCTGTTTATTGCGGCGACTATATTCTTGTCGGGATTTGCTTTGACCGCGTAGTGTATTTTGACCTGCGGCATGTATTTTTGCAAAAGCCGGTAATTGTTTTCGATCTGTTCAAGGGACAATACCAAAAATGGCGTATCATACACATCGGCCAGTTGTTTTACGGCATTTTGCGTCAAACGGAAATAATTGCTGTTTTTCATATCAACGCTCCTTTCGGATCGGTATTTCAAGGCAGCTATGTTTAGCATTATTTACCAAAATGTTTAATATCGTATAAATTTTACCACAAACCTTTGAAAGCGCAATAGGTTTGTGGGAATTTGCAAAAAAAAATTTGCGCGCGGTTTCCCGCTGCGGCAATGAACGTTTGACGGGAACGCCCGATATAGTCCCGCGCTTTCGGGCGGCGGCGGCAAGCGCTTTCCCGCGCTTATTTTATCGTGTCCGTGCCCATGTATTCCTGCAGTATTTGGGGTACGCGCACAGAGCCGTCTTTCTGCTGGCAGTTTTCCAAAATAGCCGAGACGGCGCGCCCGATCGCCAGCCCTGAACCGTTCAGGGTATGGACAAATTCCGGTTTGCCGCCGGCGCGTCGAAATCGTATGTCCGCCCGGCGCGCCTGAAAATCGACAAAGTTTGAGCAGGAGGATATTTCGCGGTAACAGCCGGCGCTGGGCAGCCAGACTTCTATGTCATAAGTCAGGGCGGAAGCAAAACCCAAGTCGCCCGCGCATAATTTTACTGTGCGGTAGGGAAGCTCCAAGAGCCGCAGCACGCTTTCCGCGTCGGCGGTCAGTTTTTCCAGTTCCGCCCAGGAATTTTCCGGCAGGGAAAATTTCACCAGTTCCACCTTGTTGAATTGATGCAGGCGTATGAGCCCGCGCGTGTCGCGCCCGGCGGCGCCCGCCTCGCTCCTGAAACAGGCGCTGTAGGCGGCGTAATAAAGCGGCAGGCAGCTTTCCGCCAATATTTCGCCCCGGTGCATATTGGTTACAGGCACTTCGGCCGTAGGGACCAGATAATAATCGCTGTTTTCCAGCCGGAAAGCGTCGGCGGCGAATTTAGGCAGCTGCCCAGTGCCGGTCATGCTGGCTCCATTGACGATGAACGGCGGGAAAACCTCTGTATAGCCGTGTTCTTTGGTATGCAAGTCAAGCATGAAATTGATCAGCGCGCGTTCCAGGCGCGCGCCTAAGCCGCGATAAAAAACGAACCTGGCGCCGGCCACCTTGCCCGCCCGCTCAAAATCCAGTATGTTGAGCCGTTCCCCGATTTCCCAGTGAGGTTTTGGCGGGAAGGGGAAATCCGGCGCGGCGCCCCATTTGCGCACCTGCGGATTGTCGCGTTCATCCTGACCCGGCGGCACGGCCTCATTGGGGATATTGGGCAGCCGCAGGGCAATCTCCCGCAAACTCTCCTCAATCTCCCGCAATTTGGCGTCATAGCCGGCGATGGCATCGCCTGTCTCGCGCATGGAAGCTATTTTGGCGGCGGCATCGGCGCCCGTTTTTTTCAGCCTGCTTATCTCCTGCGAAACTTGGTTGCGTTCGCTTTTCAGATTTTCCACTGTTATCAAAAGAGAGCGCCGTTCTTTGTCCAAACGCAGAAATTCATCCAGCGCCATCGGCATACGGCGTTTTTTCAGCGCATCTTCCACTATGGCGGTATTTTCCCGTATGAATTTGATGTCAAGCATATCGTACACTTCCTTACCCGTTTAGAGAGCCTCTAAACATTTTAACACAATCGCCCGCTTTTTCAAAAGGATTGCAAAGTGTATTGGGCGAATATATAGGGAGCTTTTGATAACCGCTTGCTATGGCGATGGATTGTTGGAGGTTTCCTGTAGGCCAAAGCAACTTGCGAGGATGGACATTATGAAAATAGACGCCGCCCGGGCGCTGGAAGCGTTGGGCCAGGAACTGAAAGCCTGTTCGGAATGCGAACTGCGCGCCGGTTGCATAGCTCCGGTCGGCTGGTACGGCGATGCCGCCAGCCCGTTGGTCATAGTCGGCGAAGGGCCGGGCCGGGTAGAGGACGAATACGGCTGCCCGCTGATTGGCCCTTCCGGGCAGCTGCTGGACAAGGCGCTCGCCTCGGTCGGCGTAACGCGCGATCGCATACTGACGACCAATACGGTGAAATGCCGCCCGGAAAACAACCGGACGCCGACGGTCGCCGCCGCCGCTTTTTGCGCCGACCGCTGGCTAAGCCTGGAGTTGGAAATCATCCGCCCGGCCGTGGTGATAGCGCTCGGCAGCGTGGCCCTGCATTACCTCGGCTCGCCGGACAAGCGCATCACCAAGGAACGCGGGCAGTGGTTTGTCGGCAAATCCGGCGCATCATGCATTACCACCTATCATCCGGCTTATTTGCTCAGGCTTCACGGCGACAGCCTTAAACAGGCCAAATGGCAGGTTCACTACGACCTGAAAGCCGCCGTGGAAAAATGCGCCGAAGCCCGGCCTGATTATGTATTTGCATCCGAGCCGCCGCCGGATCTTTTTGCGCTTTTTCCCAAAAGAATCTGAATTATCGGCCTTTTTCCGCCGTCCGCCCGTATCGGGGCGGGTTTTGTCGGCAAACCCAAATCCGCCCAGGACGCGGATTAAAACGCAAGCTGAAAATTTGCCGCGGTTGCGTCAGTTATGCCCGTCTATGTAAGAGGCGGCACTGAGGGCGGCTATCTGCCCCTGCCCCGTGGCCCGGCTGATTTGCCAGGGTTGGCCGGTGCAGTCGCCGGCCGCGAAGAAGCCGGGAACATTCGTCCGCATTAAACTGTCGGTCCGGACGAAATTATCTTTGAGCGCCAAATCGGGCAAAATGCTGTCAGGCGGCGCGTTCGCGCGGAAAATAAACACGCCGTCCACCGCGTGGCTGTTTTTGTCCGTCTTTATCGCGCCGACGGTATCCGCGCCGGTTATTTCTTTGGGCAGTTCCTTGAGCGTTTTCAGGTTGGGATGCTGCGGATGCTCGCCCGCGTACAATGGAAAATATAATATTTCCCGGCAAAGCCCGGCCAGAAAGGATGTATCTTCCCGGCTGCCGGACGTGGCGGCGATTATGGCAACCTTCTTGCCGCGAAAGAGCAGCCCGTCGCAGACAGCGCAGTAACTGACGCCCCGCCCCAAAAAATCACTTTCGCCCGGCAAAGTCTGCCCGGAGGGGGCGCCGGCGGCGAACACCACGGAAGCGGACTGCCAGGCATTGTCGCCGGCGATGAGCGTGAAGCCGCCCCCGCCGGGATATATATTGACGATTTTCTCTTCGAGTATCGGTATGCCGCGCGTTTTCACATGCCCGGAAAAAACGCGCATGAGTTCCTGGCCGCTTATTGCGGGCAGGCCGAGGTAATTGTCGACGAGCGGCGCCTTGGCCAGTTTGGACTTTGCGCCGCGCTGGTCAAAAACAACGGTTTTTTTGTCCCGCCGCAACGCGCTGAGCGCGGCGGAAAGGCCTGCCGGCCCGCCGCCGACCACGGCTATGTCATAATCAACATTCAAGCCGAACGCCTCCTTGCCTTTTGCTTTTTGCCGCGCCGCCATATCAGCGGCGGTTGCCAAGGTAAAAATCCTCCATAAATTCCGCCAGTCTTTCGCAGCCTTCCACCGGCATATAATTATAAATGGATACCCGTATGCCTCCGACCGAGCGATGGCCCTTCACGCCTGATAGCCCTTGCGCGGCAGCTTGCCTGACAAAAGCATCATCCAGCCGCGCATCCGGCAAACGGAAGGTTACGTTGGTAAGCGAACGGCTGCCTTTTTCGGCGTGTCCCCGGTAAAAATCGGGATAACGGTCGATGAGGCCGTAAACAAGCGAAGATTTTTGCAAGCAGAGCTTGCCCATAGCCGCCAGGCCGCCCTTGTTTTTCAGCCATTTAAGAATTTTCCCGATCATGTACACGGTAAAAACCGGCGGAGTGTTCAATAGGGAATTGTTTTTGGCGTGCGCCTTGTAACTGAAATATTCCGGCAGCTTTTCGTTCGCGCCGTCCAGCAACGATTTTTTAATCACGACCACCGCCGCTCCCGCCGGGCCTATGTTTTTCTGCGCGCCGGCGTAAATCAGCGAAAATTGCCGGACGTCGAAAGGGCGGCTGAGAAAGTCTGACGACATATCGGCCACTAATGTTTTTACGCCGAAATCAGGGTATTCGCGCCAGGCCGTGCCGAAAATGGTGTTGTTGGTAGTTACGTGAAGATAGGCCTGCCGGTCGCTGTAGCGCAGTTCGTTAGCCGCGGGCGCGCGCCGGAACCCTTCGCCCGACAAATCAACTGCGGCACGGGCCGCGCCTATTTGCGCGGCCTGCGCGAAAGCCCTGGCGGCAAATTCGCCTGTTACCGCGTAATCCGCCGTCCGGCCCTCCCTTATAAGATTGAGCGGGACAAGGGAAAATTGCATAGTGGCGCCGCCTTGCATAAACAAAACTTCATAGTCGTCGCCTGTTCCCAGCAAGTCTTTCAAGTCTTGGCGCGCCTCGTCGTTTATTTTTTCGTAAGGCGCGGAGCGGTGGCTCATTTCGATAATGGACATGCCGCTATCCTGATAGTCCAAAAATTCCGCCTGCGCTTCCCGCAGCACTTCCATCGGCAAGGTCGCCGGGCCGGGATTGAAATTAAAAACTCTCGCCATGCTGAAACCTCACTTCAAAAAATCTTCCTCAAGCAAATGCACCGCTAAACCATCGCGCAATTTAGGCTCAAACCAAGTGGACTTAGGCGGCATTATTTTGCCCGCGTCGGCAACCGCCATAAGCTCTTGCATGGAAGTGGGATAAAGGCAAAAGGCAACGGCCGCTTTCCCGGCGGCCACCAGTTCGGACAGGGCGCTTACGCCGCGTATGCCGCCGATGAACTCTATCCTTTGGTCGGCGCGCGGGTCAAGGATTCCCAGTACGGGGCGCAGCAGGTTGTCCTGCAATATGCTTACGTCCAGTCTGCCGCTAAGATCTTTTTCGTCAAACGTGCCGCCTCTTGCCGTCAATTTATACCATTTGCCCTCAAGGCACATGGTAAACTCGTGCCTGGCGGACGGTTTGGCCGGGGAAGCGATTGTTTGCACAAGGAAATTGTCGCCGGCCTTTGCCAAAAATTCAGCCGCCGTCAATCCGTTAAGATCCTTCACGGCCCGGTTATATTCAAGTATCCGCGTCATATCGTCAGGAAAGATCGCCGCGAGAAAGTAGTTATATTCCTCCGAGCCTGTATGCTTGGGATTGTTTGCCCGCGCCATGTCCGCAACCCTCAAGGCGGCGGCGCAGCGGTGGTGCCCGTCGGCGATATACAAAGGCCCTATTGGGGCGAAAACGCGCCGGAGAGCCTCTATATCGGCCGGGGCGCTTACAGTATAAAAAATATGGCCGATGCCGTCATCGGCGACAAAGTCATAGTCAGGGCGTGTCCTGCCGACAATCTCCGCGATCAAAAGTTCGGCCGCCGGCGCCCTTTTGTAAGACAAAAACACGGCCCCGGTTTGCGCCGCCAGGCATTTTATATGGCGCACTCGGTCGCCTTCCTTGTCCGGGCGGGTGAGTTCGTGTTTCTTTGTCGCGCCGGCGCGATATTCTTCCACCGAAGCGGCGGCGACCAGCCCGGTCTGTTCGCGCCCGTCCATTCTCTGCCTGTATATATAAAAACACGGTTCGGCCTCCGTCCGCAGCAGGCCGTCCGCCTGATACTCTTGAAAAACGGAGGCCGCCTCTTCGTACACGGCGCCGTCATATTGCCCGATTGCGTCAGGGAAAGCGGCGTCAGGCCTGGTAACGCGCAAAAAACTAAGCGGCTGTTTTTTTATCGCGGCGCGCGCTTCTTCCCTGTCCATCACGTCATAAGGAAGCGAAGCGATCCCCTTTGCCTTGTCCGCCGCCGGCCGCAGCGCCCGGAAGGGTCTTATGTCAGCCAATGCCCAACACCTCTGATTCTTGAAATTACTTCATGGCAACAATTTTACTATACTTTTATTCGTTTTCACAGATATTTGCCATAAAGCCGGCAAAAAAAGATTGCTTGTGCCCAAGGCGAAAATACGCTAAAATAAAAACGCCGAGAAATGCGGCCACTCAAGCCCTTTCGCGTTCGGAATGTCCCCGGGCACCAAAAGTTTAGGCGGCGCGCCATGCAAGAAAGATGGGTAACACATGTTGATATGGACGCTTTTTTTGCCGCGGTCGAGCAACGCGCCAATCCCCGCCTGAGGGGGCTGCCGGTAATTGTCGGCGGCCTCGGCGGGCGGGGGGTTGTCTCCACCGCCTCTTATGAAGCCAGGCTTTTTGGCGTACATTCCGCTATGCCCATGGCGCTTGCCCGCCAATTGTGCCCGCAGGGAATATTCATATCGCCCGATCACAAGCGCTACGAAACAGTCTCCAAACAGATCATGGCCATATTGGGCGGATATTCGCCGGTTGTTGAGCAGGTTTCCATTGACGAGGCTTTTTTGGACATTTCCGGCATAAAAACCAGGGAGCCGGATTTTTGCGCCTATGTCCGCCGGCTGAAAAAAGACATATATGAAAAAACCGGCCTTACAGCGTCCGCAGGGCTTGCGGCAAACAAATTCTTGGCCAAGCTCGCTTCGGACTATAACAAGCCTGATGGCTTTATGCTGATAAGGCCGGAAAGCGCGGAAGATTTTTTGGCGCCGCTGCCGGTGGGCAAACTTCCCGGCGTGGGCAAGGCGACGGAGAAAATATTAAAAAGCCGCGGCATAAACACCATAGGCGAATTCAAGCAAACGGACCGGCGCTTGCTGACTAAAATGACCGGCCGCCAAACCGACGCCCTTTTGCTCTTTTCCAAGGGCCTGGACACCCGGCCGGTTACGCCGGAACGGGACGCGAAGTCCGTTGGCCGGGAAACAACCTATGACCATGACCTTTTTTCCTTATCGGCCATCCATAAAGAGCTGCTCAAATTGTCGCAGGAGACCGGTTGGCGGCTGCGCCATATGAAAATGCGGGGGCTTACGCTTTCGCTGAAAATACGCTATCCTTCCTTTGCCGTCATTACGCGCAGCATCACGCACAGCGACGGGTTTTATTATGACGAAGATATTTACGCCGCTGTTTTGCGGCTTTGCGCGAAATGCGACATAGCGGAAGGGGTGCGGCTGCTTGGCGTTGCTGTCGGCAAGCTGGAAAGGGCCGACCGAACAATCCGGCTGTTCGCGCAAGGCGAAGAAGACGAGCGCAAGCAAAGGCGGGCGGAGGCGGTCGACAGCTTGAAAGGCCGCTTTGGCGAAAACATCATCATGCGCGGGCTCACCGCTGAAAAAACGGAAAAGCCGGGCTGCAAATATATGCGGCCTGACAACTGAATACGGCCGTTTGCCGCTGGCGAGCGCGCCGTAATAGGCGGCGGGGCAAGATTGCGGGCCGGGCATTTTTTATAAAATAAATAAAAATTCATATTTATAAGCAAAGGCCGCAGATCGTTTTCCGGCGGCTTCGTTGCGGCAAGCGCCTGTTTGCTTTGCGGCGGCAAATTGCGCCCGTTAAGCCGCCCATTGTTTTTGGGGAACTGTTTTTTTGCGGGCAGCGATAAAAAAGTATGGACAAGAGCATAAAAATTTGGTATCATTACTAAAAATGCATCAACTAAGTTTTTTGCGTTTTCGGTAATTTACGACTTTATTGATGCAAAAAAATGAAAGAAGGGTTGATTGATGTACGTCATAACACGCAAAAAACCATTACTGTCCGCTCTTTTGGCAACTGCGCTCATTCTTTTGCTCGCCGGCTGCGGCAGCTCTTCCACGCCGAAACCGGCCGCCGATGGCAAAGCGGCGGCCGTCAAGGAAGTGAAAATCGGCGCTATCTATCCAATGACCGGCGTCCAGGGCGTAACCGGCCTGGAGCTTATGCGCGGCGTAGAACTTGCCGTTGAGATTGTCAACAATGAATATCCTGACCTTGCTCTGCCCATGGCGAAAGGCAAGGGCCTGACCAATCTGGGCGGCGCCAAGATTGTGCTGGTGGCGGGCGATCATCAGGCTTCGCCGGAAAAGGGCATGAGCGAAGCGGAACGCTTGATCACGCAGGAGAAGGTAACGGCCCTTATGGGCTGCTACGGCAGCGCCGTAACCAATACCGCCAGCCAGGTGGCCGAGCGCAACGGAATCCCTTTCCTGAACGCCGACTCGACTTCGCCCTCGCTTATCGCGAGAAATTACCAGTGGTTTTTCCGGACGACGCCGGACGACGACATGTTCGCCGAGAACTTCTTCGTTTTCCTCGACGATTTAAAGGCCAAAAAATTGATCACCGACCCGAAACTGGCCATTTTATATGAGAACACCCTCTTCGGCACGGATGTCGGCAAGGCGGAAACCAGATCCGCCAAAGCGCATAAATACAATATAGTGAGCGACATAGCTTATCCGGCCAAAAGCACTAACGTAGGCAGCGAAGTCCAAAAACTTAAAGCCAGCGGCGCGGATATTGTTCTGCAAGCGTCTTACGCTTCCGACGCCATACTTTATATGAAAACCTACAAAGACCTTGATTACAACCCGGCGGCAATTCTCGCCATGGACGCGGGATTTATCGATGATGCCTATCTTAAGGGCGCGGGCAAAGACGGTTATTATATTTTGAGCCGTGAAGTCTGGGCGCTTGACCTTGCCAAAGCAAAACCCATTGTGGAAAAAGTCAACAAGATGTTTAAAGACAAACACGGCGTGAACATGACCGGCAATGTTTCTCGCGCCTTTACCGGCCTGCTGGTGCTGGCTGACGCTATAAACCGCGCCGGGTCCACCGCCCCCGCCGCTGTCCAGAAAGCGCTCCTGGCCACCGACATTCCTCCTGATCAGCTCATAATGCCCTGGAAAGGCATAAAATTTGATCCGAAAACGCACCAGAACATCCTGGGGCAAGGCATAATCGTGCAGATACAAGAAAACGGCGAGTACGTAACCGTATGGCCGTGGAATTTGGCTTCCAAAGAAATTATCTGGCCGATGCCGAAATGGAACGCGCGCAAATAGCAAACCGGAGACGGGCGGCAGGGCTTATGTATGCTTAGATAGCGCCCGGATGCTTCTCCCTGTGCCAACCGGCCGGGCGCATTGCCGGCAAAAGCGCCGTTAGGCAAACGGCGCTTTTGCTTGCCGGGCTTTCGGGCAAACGCAAATGACCTTGCCATGATTTCAAAAACGCCGGCCTTCAGCTGCCTTGTGTTTTTGCCCGGGCGCCGTAACTGCGACGAAGTCCGGGCGGGCTGTTTCCCCGAACGGAATATTTTTACGTCCGCGTTCTTAAATTGAGGAGGCGTCGCATTAAAATGAGTTTTGACATAATGCTTGGGCAAACGATCGTAACCGGGCTCTTATGGGGGGCTATCTATACTCTGACCGCGCTTGGCCTGACCGTCATTTATGGAATCGTCAACATCGTTAATTTCGCGCACGGCGATTTCCTGATGATCAGCATGTTTTTGGCGTATGTGCTAAGCATTGCCGTTGGGTTTTCCCCTCTCCAGTCCTTGCCGTTCGTGGTCGCGGCGCTGTTTCTGCTGGGGATTGTTACCTACCGGCTGCTGATAAAGCCAGTGCTCAACGCGCCCATGCTCGCGCAGATATTCGCCACTTTTGGCCTTATGGTTTTTTTGCGCGGCTTGGCGCAATTTATTTTCGGCATCGATTTTCGCACCATTCCCACGGCGTTACAGGCGACGCGCCTTGACATCGGCGGCATATTCATATCCACGCCGCAGCTTATCGCCGCAATCGGCGCGGTGGTGATGTTCGCCGCAGTATATTTTTTCATCACCAAAACACGCACGGGCTGGGCGCTGCTGGCGGTGGCGGAAAATCGCGAAGCCGCTACGCTCATGGGCATAGATTCCAACAAGATGTTCGCCCTTGCTTGGGGGATAGGCGCCGCCTGCGTGGGCGTGGCCGGGTGCCTTCTGGCTAATTTTTATTATGTGTTCCCCGAAGTGGGCGCGATCTTCGGCTTTCTGACCTTTATCGTCGTGGCTTTCGGCGGGTTTGGCAGTATAACCGGCGCATTCGCGGCCGGGCTGATAATCGGCCTCATAGAGGCGCTGGCCGGGTTTTTGCTGGATCCGTCATATAAATACTCCATAGTTTTCACCGTCTATCTCCTTGTCGTCATATTCCGGCCGAAAGGACTCTTGGGCAGTGCCTGAGCGGAGGTGCCAATCAATGATGCTGAAAAACATTTATAGCCTGTTTGCCGCGTTCATACTGGCCGTTTTGCTCATATTGCCCGCGCTTGTCGCACAGACTTTTTATTTGCATATATTGATATTGGTCTTTCTGTACGCCCTTTTGGGCGGCGCCTGGAACATACTCGGCGGCTACGCCGGGCAGGTGTCGCTGGGACATGCTTTGTACTTCGGCATAGGCGCCTATACGTCGACCATGCTGATGCTGGAGGCGGGCGTGAACCCGTGGATAGGCATGCTCATAGGCATGTTTTTGTCCGTGTCCGTATCGGCGATTCTGGGTTATCCCTGTTTTCGCATCAAGGGGCATTATTTTGTCATAGCGACCATAGCGCTCGGCGAGATTGCCTTTGTGATTTTTACCAACTGGCAATGGGTAGGCGGCGCGGTTGGCAAACATATCCCGCTTCTGCCGCCGGGGTTGGCTGTCTTTCAGTTTGCCGGCAAAATAGCCTATTATTACATAGCCTTGTCTTTTCTCGTCGTGCAGCTTGTCTTTACCTATCTCATGCAAAAAAGCTACCTCGGTTATTATTTTCAGGCCATCCGCGAGGATGAAGACACCGCCAGGAGCCTCGGCATCAATATAACCAAATACAAAATGGCGGCCATGGCCTTCAGCGCGGCTTTTATGGCGGCGGGCGGCACTTTTTACGCGCAATATCTTTTATATATCGACCCGGAAAGCGTACTGCCCAACGTACTGTCGACGCAGGTCTGCCTCATACCGATACTGGGAGGGCTCGGCACGGTTTTCGGCCCGGTGATCGGCGCTTTCGTCATGTTCCCTCTGTCCGAGTTTATCCGCGCGTCGCTGGGCGGCAGCGGCAACGCGCTCGATCTTATTATTTACGGGCTGCTTATAATGATTTTCGCCATAGCCAAACCGACCGGCATTATGGGCTTTATTACTGAGATAGTCCGCGCCAGGCGCTCCGCCTCTGCGGACGGCGCCGGCCAAGCGGCGGCGAACGTCCGGCGGGAGTAGGACTTGCCGCCGAAGGGAGCCTTGTTCAATACAGGCGACGGGGAGGGGACACAATGGCCTTTTTAAAAATAGAAAATTTAACCAAAAAATTCGGCGGGCTGATAGCCAACAGCGATATATCGATAGAAATCCTCCAAGGGGAAATCGTTGGCATAATCGGGCCAAACGGCGCGGGCAAAAGCACTTTTTTCGCCACGGTTTCCGGTTTTTACAAACCGGACGGCGGCGCGATCATTTTCCGGGACGAGGAGATCGGCGGCAAGCCGCCCGAAACCATCTGCCAGCTCGGCATCGCCAGGACTTTCCAGATTGTGCGCCCGCTGGGTTTGCTGTCGGTGCTCGACAATATTTTGGTCGGCGCCTTTTTGCGCGACAAAAACAGAAAAACCGCGCGGGAAAAGGCGGAAGCAATAATGGAGTTTACCGGGCTTAAAAATTTGCGCGATAAATTGAGCAACTCGTTGACTATTGCCGATAAAAAACGCCTTGAACTGGCCCGGGCGATCGCCACCCAGCCGGAACTGTTGATGCTTGACGAGGTAATGGCCGGCCTGACGCCAAAGGAGACGCAGGAAGCGGTCGAGCTTATAAAAAAAATCAACCGCGCCGGCATCACGCTTCTTGTCGTCGAACACGTCATGGAGGTGGTCATGCCAATTTCCCATCGGATCATGGTGCTGGACGGCGGCAAAAAAATCGCCGAAGGGACGCCGGAAGAAGTAGCCAATAACGAGGATGTCATAAAAGCCTATCTGGGGGAAAAATACAATGCTGCAAGTTTCTGAGCTAAAACTGGGCTACAAAGGGATATTGGCGATCCAAGGAGTGTCCTTTGCGGCGAACAAAGGCGAGATCACCGTCATCGTAGGTGCCAACGGCGCCGGCAAATCAACCATCATGAAAGGGATCTCCGGCCTTTTGCCGGTGATGGGCGGCAGCATAGTCTTTGAAGGCGCCGACATAGCAAACACCCCGGCGCATGAGATAGTAAAGACCGGCATAGCCCATGTGCCGGAGGGGCGCATGACCTTCGCCAATATGACCGTGGAGCAGAATTTGGCTCTCGGCGCTTTCACCGTTGGCGACAATGCCAGAAAAGAAGAGCTATACGCCGGCGTTTATGAAATGTTCCCCATCCTGAAAGAACGGTTCGCGCAAAAAGCCGGCACGCTCTCCGGCGGCGAGCAGCAGATGCTGGCCATAGCGCGCGGCCTGATGTCGGACCCTAAACTTATCCTGCTCGACGAGCCTTCGCTCGGCCTCGCGCCCATGCTTGTCACGCAGATATTCCAGTTCATCAGGACGATCCGGGAACTGGGCAAAACCATCCTCTTAGTGGAGCAAAACGTGTATGAAGCGCTTGATCTGGCGGATCGCGCCTATGTATTGCAAACAGGGCAGGTTGTGATCGAAGGATCCGGCAAGGAACTGCTTGGCAGCGAACTGGTGAAAAAGGCCTATTTGGGGATATAAACGCAGGCGGGCGGCTTATTGCCCGGGAAATTGCTTTCCGGGCGCAGACGAGCGCCGATGCCTGCCGCCAAAGGCGCGAAAACAAATCTGTTTTTCGGAGTGTGGGGCAAGGCGGGTAAAGCCGCGCTTGTTTTGGCTGCGGGCGCAATTTGACAAGAAAAATATAAACGAACTGGCGGGTTGCCGCCGGCAGAGAGGCGGAACATGGGTTCAGCGGCTGACGGGTTGACGTGGAAATATCTTTTCGCCGGGTTTATCATCGGTATATTGAGCGGACTTTTGGGCGTTGGCGGCGGCATATTTTTGATACCGCTCCTCACGGTCTACTTTGGCCTTGTCCAGCACAAGGCGCATGCCGTTTCGTTGGCGGTGGTGCTGCCAACCGCCATAGTCGGGGCGGCTATTTATGGATTTCACGGCGACATGGACATCGTGCTGGGCGCCAAGCTGGCGATCGGCGGCATCGTTGGGGCGACCATCGGCGCGCGCGCGATGCAGAAAATCCCCGCCGCCGTTTTAAAACGATTGTTCGGCCTGCTGCTTTGCTTGACGGGCGTTAGGATGCTATTGTCATGACGGAACTTTTGATCGGACTTGTCATGGGGCTGTTAAGCGGCGTTTTGGGCATTGGCGGCGGCGTTGTGCTTGTCCCCATGCTGGCCCTCATTTTGGGCACGCCGCAGCATCTGGCGCAGGGAATATCGCTGCTCGTAATCATTCCCACCTCGATCTCGGGGCTGATAGCGCTTAGAAAGAGCAACTTGGTGGATTTTCGCGCCGTGCGGCATCTCGCGGCGGGTTCGGTCGCCGGCGCGCTGCTGAGCGCGAACTTTGCGCACTTCATATCGCCTTTGGTGCTTAAAAAAATTTTTGGCATATTTATAATTTACGCCGGCATGAGGATGATCTCTCCGCCCAAAAAGCGCTGACAGGGGACGCGTCCTCGGCAAGCGGTAAATCCATGCGACAGCGGGGGCGGCGCAAATGCCGGCAACCGGCAAAAAATAGCGGCGCGGCCGCCCGGAACAGGGCGGCCGCGCCGTTTAACGCGCCTTCGCATAAAAATCATATATTGCCGGCGCAGACATAGGACAGGAACTCTTCGGCCACTTCTTTAAGGCGCAAGATCTTTTCTTTGGGCGCGGGCGGCGCAGAAAAACGGTAATTGGGATAATACCGGGTTACGTGGAGAGGGATGGACGGGCTGATTTCGGCAAGCCAGGCGGCAATGCGGGCGATCTCGTCCTCGCTGTCGTTACAGCCCGGTATGACAAGGGTAGTTACCTCCACATGGCAGAAGCCGGCCAATATTTTTATGCTTTCCCGCACGGGCGCGAGGCGGCCGCCGCACATCCGGCGATAAAAATCGTCCGCGCAGGATTTCAGGTCGATGTTGGCGGCGGCGAGAAGCGGCGCGATCTCTCTCAGCGGGCCAGGATTTAGGTAGCCATTGCTTACGAATACATTGTCAAGTCCCGCCTCTTTGGCCAAAAGCGCGCAGTCCCTTACAAATTCATACCAAACGGCCGGCTCGGAATAAGTATAGGCCAAGCCTATATTGCCTTCTTTTACTTTCGCAAGCGCCAGATCAACCAATTGCTCCGGGCGGAAAAACTTTACTGCGGGCTCCGCCTGGGATATTCGCCAATTCTGGCAGAAGCGGCAGGAAAAATTACAGCCGCGGCTGCCGGCGGAAAGGATCAGGCTGCCCGGCTTAAAGCGGCAAAGCGGCTTTTTTTCGATGGGGTCAAGTGCCAAGGCGCTTACTTCGCCATAACTTTCGGCGTACAAAACGCCGGAAACATTCCTTCTTGCCCGGCAAAGGCCCACGCCGCCTTCCGGCAGGACGCAGGCGTGCGGGCACAGGCCGCAGCGGGCCGCGCCGGAAGCGCTGCCCTGCCAGAAGCTCGCCTGTACGGCATTTTCATGCATAACGCCTGACCGTAAAACGATAAACATCGACTTTTGCGCCCGGGGCGATGCCGGCTTTTTGCCTAGCAATGTCAAGCTGCTCCCCAACGCTGTTTACGCCGTCGAGATCCGGCAGCAAAAGGCCGCTGCGCGCGCCGTCCGTTACCAAGACGCCGTATTTTTTCTCGTCAAGTTCGGACAAGCTGCCGACCATTTCCGGCGGCGACAAGACATCGACGGATATTTCCAAATCCGGCAATTCATCCCGGGAAAGCGGCGGAAAACGCGGGTCGGAAAAAGCTGCGGACAGCGCGTTGCGCAAAATTTCTTCTTTGACAGAAAGGCATTGCGGCAGAAAAGTGCCGATGCAGCCGCGCAAAGCGCCCGCTTTTTTCAGGGAAACAAACACGCCCGCCCGCTCTTTAAGGCCGTCGGCCCAAGCGGGGGCGGCTTTTTGCCCATCGGCGAAACTGTTTTCTATAGACCAGCGGGCCAGCCGGGCAGGAACGGAAGGGGCGATCCCGGACGGCCTTTCCCAGACGGCCACGGCATAGCCCACGCCAAAGGTATCTTCGTAAGAATAAAAATTACTGGCAAGACCCTTTGCCGCCGCCAGCAATATAAGCAGCGAGCGCAGGCCGCATTCGCCGGCCCTGCCTATCAGTTCCCTGTCGAGCGCCAGCAATTTGCCGGGGTCATTTTCTTTTATCGCTTCCACCGCCAGCGCGTCAAAGGCCGCGCCTTCCGGCCGCAGGCCGTAAGGCGGCGAATCTTTCAAATAATGCGAAAGGTCGCCCGAACCGATCAGCACGGCGTCATTTCCCGCCGCCGCGCCGGCGATCGCCTCGCCCAGCGCCAGCGCCGCCTCAAGGCTTATGAACCCGGGGCAGATATGCACTATGTCCCCGGCAAAGCCCGCCATGCGCAAATAATAAAGCGGCACAAACGCGCCGGAGTCTATTGGCGGCACGGACGCTTCTTCCGCGGGCTTGCCGGCTTTATATAAGGAAATTCCGGCGTTTTCCGCCGCTATGCATATTGTTTCGGCCAGCCGCTGATTTATGGGAAAAGACAATCGGCAGCCCGGCGCGTTAAAATCCTCCATGCCGCCTTCCATGCGCCGGCCGAAGGCTATGCTGGGCGCGCCGTTAAAATGGACGCCGTGCGGAGAGGCAACAATGACGGTGCGCGGGTTGAGGGCAACCAGCCGTTCGCTTGCCGCCTTCATCGCCCGGATTGTCCCGGCGACCTGCCCATGGTGGCGCTCCCCCACTTCCGGAATGATCAGGGGCGGATGCGGCATAAACGCCCCGGCCAGCAACTTGTCCATAAAACATCTCCTCCTTCGGGGATTTTTCAGAAGAGTTTCTCCTCCAGCAGTTCTTTTGCCTTTTGTGGGCCGACGAAACCGTTTTTGACCATTGTTTCAAGAACCACGGCTTGCCGCCTTTTGGCCGCCTTAAAGTCCTTCAGCGGCGAATAAAGCGAAGGCGCGGCGGGGATGCCGGCCAGCATGGCGCTTTCCGCCAGGGTAAGTTCTTGCGGCCGTTTTTTAAAATAAAGGCGGGCGGCGTCTTTTATCCCGTAAGCGCCCGCGCCGAAATAAATAATGTTAAGATATGTTTCAAGTATTTCTTCCTTAGTGAAGGAATTTTCGATGATGACGCTGTAGACGGCTTCCTCCGCCTTGCGCGCCATTGTCTGTTCCTGCCCCAAAAAAAGGTTTTTGGCTAGCTGCTGGGTAATCGTGCTGCCGCCCTCAACGATTTCGCCGGCTTGCAGGTTTGCCAGCAGCGCGCGGACGATACCGCCCGGGTCAAAACTGCCGTGCTGATAAAAACGGCTGTCTTCGACGGAAATGATCGCCTGCTGCATGGATAGGGGTATGTCGTCCAATTTCACCCAGCCGGGCGCGGCCATCTTTTGCCGTATTTCTTCTTCCGCCTTGAAAAAACGGAGGACGCGCGTTACCTCTTGCGGCGTATTTTCTCTCAGCAGCCGCCCGTCGGCCAATTTGTCAATGTTTTCGGTCAGCGGCGCGGGCAGGTACGGTTTGTAACTTTCATAGCCGATGAACAAACTCACCGCGAAAATAAGCGCGAAAAGCAACTTGAACATTTATTCCCTTCTTTCCGCCCGTTGATCCGGTCAAACGTAAATTCCGGTTTTTGTTTTGCCCCAGTCCTTGGAGCGCACAATGTAAACAAACAAAACCGCCCTGATGGCCATGTCGAGAAAGGCGCAGCCCCAGCCGGTAACAACGTCAAACCAGCCTAATTGCTTTATCAGCAGGATCGCCGGTATGCGAAAACACCAAGTGCCGAAAATGACCACGTACATGGCGGTAACCGCATCGCCGCAGCCGCGCAGCACGCCGGGCAGCACCATGTCCACCGCCAGGAAGATCTGCTCCAAAGCGGCTATACGCATACAGCCAATGCCCCAGGCCAGCACCTGCGGGTCGTCGGTGAAAAACTGGGTCAGTTCCTCCGCAAAAAAGTAGAACACTACGCCGCAACAACCCATGACACACGCGCCGATGATACAGGTCAGCCACGCGTACTGCCTGGCCCGGTGCGTCAGCCCGCGGCCCAAGTTGTAGCCTACCAGGGTCATGGCCGCTATGCCGAAGGCCATGCCCGGCATGAAAGAAATTGATTCTATTTGCAGCGAAACATTGTGCCCGGCAAACTGCACCGCCCCGGCCGTCGCCATTAAAAGCACAAAGGTTATGCGCCCGCTTTGCAGGGCCACCTGTTCCATGCCCGCCGCCGAACTGACTTTCAGCACGCCGTAAATTATGTCGCGCCGCAACGGATAGATGTGCCGCCAGCGCAGCCCGAGCGTCCAGGAGGAACGCGTCGCGAGGAAACTGATCATTGACGCTAGCGCCTGCGAGGAAGCCATGCCGGCTATGGCATAGCTTACCCCGGCTTTAAAAACGAAAAGCAGGGTATAAGTTACGGACAAAGATATAAGCTGCCCCGCCACCGCTACCAGCATGGACACCCGTGTTTTTCCGGTAGCCCGTATGGAGGCGAGGCATACGCTGGTTACCGCTATGAAAGGAAGAAAAAAAGCCATCACGGCCAAAAAACCGTTCGCCATCTCAACAACAGCTGGATCCGGGCTGGCGGCGGCGATCAGGGATCGCCCGGCGTTGTAGCAAAAAGCCGCCGCCAGCGTACTGGCCGTTACCGCTATGACAAGCGACTGCCCGGCGATCCGCTGGGCCTCGTCTGCCCGCCGCGCGCCGTAGGCGCGCGCGACCAACGCGCCCGCGCCCGTGCCGGCGGCCGATATTACCATGGCACAGGTTGCCTGTAACATAGTGGCAAGCCCCACCGCCGCCATCTCAACCGCGCCGAAGCGTCCGACCATCGCGGTCGTCATCACCCCGCCGATAACCAAGCAGATCATCTCGCCCACCACCGGCCAGGATAAGAGCAAGATACGGCCAATCATATATTTGGTTATAATGCTTGGCGCATAAAAGGCCAGATTCATAGACTTTATCCTTTATGCTGTTCCGCGGCCAAAACTACGGTTCCTTTGCCCTGCCGCTTGGCCGCAAACCATCGCCGAATCCATGGATCCGTCTGTGTTTTGCGTTTCGCAGGGCGGCAAAGCAAACCGCAAATCTTATGTGTTTTAACCGGGAAGCGGCGCTATAGGCGCATAGCAAAAAACTGGCGCCTTTTCGCGCAGCCAAGCGGGAAGCGGCCGGGCAGCCGGTTTGCGGCGGAAAAACAGCCGTTGGGGATAGCGGCGGCGAGCCCCTCCTGCTATCCGGGCGCGGCCGCGCCGTGTATCAGCCGAGTATTTCGACCATGTCGCCGTTTTTGGCAAAACAGGCATTGCCCTCGTCCGTGTCAATATGAAATTCCGGGGCGTAGTTTGCCTTGACGCGCACCAGCACCGCCTCAAAAACAACCGGGCGCGCGCCGGAAACCCTTATGCGGACGCGCTCCCCGTCTTTCAGCCCGAAAGCCGCCGCAGTCGGCAGATCAAGATGTATGTGCCGCTCCGCGACGATCACGCCTTCCGTGATGGACAGTTCGCCCTTGGGCCCTATAATCTTTATCCCCGCCGAGCCTTTCAGATTGCCGGAATCCCTGAGCGGCGGGTTCAGCCCCAACGCGCGGGCGTCCGCCATCGCCAGCTCGATCTGCGTCTGTTTGCGCAGCGGCCCGATGACCCGCAGTCCGCGCAGCGTCGCTTTATCGGAAACCAAATCGACCTTTTCTTCGCTGGTAAATTCCCCCGGCTGCCCAAGATCCTTTATTTTGCGTAACTGGCTGCCCGTGCCGAAAAGGACATCCATTGCCCCGCGGTCCAAATGAATATGGCGCGCGGACACGCCCAATTTGATCATACGCACCACAAAGCCCCCCCTCGCAAAATTTTGCCCGCAACAGGCAAAAATAAAAATATACAATACTAACATCATTGTATATCATGTTCCGAATATTTTCAATCAACGCGAAAGTTCCCCGGGCGCGAATGTCGCCGCGCCGGGCCATGAGGCGGCGCTATTTGTCCCGCAACGCGGCGGGCCCTTTTTGACTGCGCAAAATTTTATACAGCGCCAGGGCGATCTCGAAATCAAACATGCTGTGGACAAGCGAACCCACGCCCACCAGCAGCAGGACGGAATGTACGAATCCTTGGGCGTAATAACCGCTGCCCGCGCCGCCGCTGAAATAAAAAGCGCCGACGACCGCGACTTCGCAAACCGCGTGCAGGACGCCGAGCAAAAAAGAGAAAACGCGCGCTTTTATGGCAAAAGACAGCGTTTCGGGCCGGCGGTTGAGGTATATGCCGCCGACGATGGCGAAAACTATGTGGCTGGCGGCGCGAAGCGCAATCACGGGCGGAAAGGTGAGGAAAAAGCCCAGCGTCGTGCCGGCCGTTACGGCGGCCGCGATGCCGGGGGAGATCATCATGGCAATGAATATGGCCACATGGCTGGCCAATGTGAAAGAGGCCGGCTCAAGGACAATGCGCAGCGGCGAAAAAACCGGGATGGCGATCCCAATGGCGGTGAGCAGGGCGGCTATCGTCATTTTCCGCGTCGTCCAATAAATCATTTTCCGAGCATCCTTTCCATGTTTCGGAACTTGTCCATACGGCCTGAAATATTTGTACCCCTTGTTTTTTCAAAAATCCAAAGATTTTTTGCGGCAACGGACTGCGCGCCCCGCCTTCGGCTTGGAAGCCGCGCCGTTATGCAACGGGGCTTGTTCCGGCAGTCGAGGCAGCCATTTTTTTGCCGTCCGCTTGGCAATGCGCCCCATTTTTGTTGTAAAGCCGGCAAATTCAACATTTTTATCATAGTATGCCAAAGACGCGAAGTCAAGGGCAGGCAGGCCATTTGTAAACGTGAAGCGGAAAATTATAAAATCTTTTCGAGGACGAAAGTTTGGAATACGGACATATCCACGCCGATTTCCGAAACGATCGCAACGCTCGGCGCGGACGCCTTTGCGCTCCATTTGCGCGGCGGCGGCCACGGCGGGCTTGCCTTTGCCCCGGCTGATGATTTTGATGCTCAGGTGGCGGGTGGCCAGCGCGATACGCTCCTTGCCAAAATATAGGTTGGTTTAATCCTATGTTTGGAGTATAATAATATTGGCCAAAAACCGAATCGCGGCTGACATCCGTAATAATTTCACAGAGTGGGGTGGCCTTTATGACGCTTGACACAAATCTGCTTGTGCCAATGACCGAAGCCAATCAAAACTTTTCCAAAGTCGTGCGGCTTGTTGACGAGAGCGGCATGGCCGTAATTCTAAAAAATAACACGCCGCGTTATATGGTTTTGCGATTTTCGGAATATGATGAAATCCAAGCCGCGCGTCAAAAATTTATCGGCGCGACAGTTGATCATGTCATTGCCGAAAATCTCGAAGCCTTAAACAAACTCGCGCAATGATCATTCTGACCGCCCGCGAAATAATCGCGTTGCACTCAAAACTGATTGCGGCAACGGGCGGGAGCGGCGGTACGCGCCTTGTTTCGCGCAGTCTTTGGGCGGCGAGCCGCATCTTTGCGTCCACGATTTGCGGTGTGGGCGTCCCGGAAGATCAAGACATCATGGAGATGTCCGCAGACGGCAGGAACGACGCAAAAACATAGGTGAAGCAGAACATGAAAAGATACACGCCGCATCAAGCGCGCTACTTTGCGGAGCAGATTCTGCGCAGTCAATTCTCGAAAACTTTGACGCTGAAGTGGCGGCGCTGCTTAAAACGTGCGACGAACGGACACGCGCCGGCCTTGACCGGTTTGGCCGTTGGCTCTCTAACTTCTTTGCCGCATGGGGTTCGCCGGACGTTGCCGAGCTTGACGCCGCGCGCTTTGCCTACAAAGGCAAAACATACAATGCGCGGTGGAAAGACGCCGAGGAACGCGGCGAGGCGTTCCTTCGCGCTCGCCGATAGGGTGGCTATGCGGGGGGGGGATTAACGCTCTCAAGGCAAGGGAAAAGAAAATGAAACGCGAGATATATGACCGTGAGGACGAAATAGAAGCGGAGAACGCCCGCCGCAGGGCGCGAGCAAAGCCAGAATGAACGGCGCGAGCCGTACGGAACACGTCATGACCATCGCGTTTGCGATAAATTGAGGAGGACGCGCATAAATGCAAAAACTGGAACTCACTTGGATCGGCAAGGGCGACGAACCCGCCGTCGAGCCGCGCGCACGCCGCAATCCGGGAACGCGTGTTGATGCCCAACCCGAACATGGAACAAATGAAGATGCGCAAGTTCGCAGATAGGAGATAATATGTCCGACAATAAAATCCGTTGCTCTTGGGGCGACACTTGGGCAAGCGGCAAGGACAGCGACCCGCAAATGCGTGATTATCACGACAACGAATGGGGCAAGCCCTGCCGCGATGAGCGAAAGCTGTTTGAAATGCTGACCTTGGAAGGAGCGCAAGCCGGGCTGTCGTGGGCAACGATTCTCCACAAGCGCGAGAACTACCGCGCCGCCTTTGACGATTGGGACATCGCCAAAATCGCCGCCTATGACGAGGCTAAAATCGCGCAATTGCTTGCCAATCAGGGGATTGTCCGTAATCGGCTGAAAATCCGCTCTGCCGTAACAAACGCGCAGGCAACGCTGAAACTCGGTTCGCTCTCCGACTTCATTTGGGGCTACGTTGACGGCAAACCGATAGATAACGGTTGGGCGCAAATGTCGGATGTTCCGGCGAAAACGGAGCTCTCCGACCGTATCAGCAAAGACATGAAAAAACTGGGCTTCAAATTTGTTGGGAGCACGATTGTTTACAGCTACCTGCAAGCTGTCGGCGTGGTGAACGACCACATCGAAAGCTGCGCATTCAGGGGCGGGCAAAGTGACGCGACGCGGATTAATCGGCATCCGCCTCGAGCTGCCGCAAGCGTAGGAGGGCTGCCCGTTTGACGCGGTTGCGCCGGCAACAATGCACCAAGCGAACAAGAAGATGTTCGCGCTTGTGGGCGAAACGGGCGGGCGAAAGGCTTTTTGACGCGAACAATCGCGGGCGGCGACGTTAGCGCGGTTGAAATGCACGAAAAGGCAAGCAGTTTTTGTAAATTGAGAGCGAGGACTTGAAACCATGCTGTTTGAATACAAACTTGACGCGCCCAAGCAGAATTTCTACAATATCACGGCGCAAGTCCGCGAAGCGGCCAGCAAAAGCGGCGTAACGAACGGCGCTGCCGTGGTTTACTGCCCTCACACGACGGCGGGCGTTACGATAAACGAGAATGCCGACCCGGACGTGGTTCGCGACTTGCTGTTCTCGCTTGACAAGACTTTCCCCGACCGACCGGAGTTCCGGCACTCCGAGGGCAATAGTGCGGCGCACTTGAAAGCGAGCGCAATCGGTTCAAGCGTGACCGTGATTGTTGACGGCGGCAAACTTTTGTTGGGTACGTGGCAGAGCATATACTTTTGCGAGTTTGACCCGCCGCGAAGCCGAAAATTTTATGTGAAGGTGATTTGATTATGAAATCATGCCGCAAAGAGCTGCACTTTAATACCAAGACGCGCCGCGCCTACGTCAATATTACGCCGCAGGTCGAAGCCGCGCTTGCCGAGAGCGGAATCCGCGAGGGCTTGTGCCTTGTGAACGCGATGAACATCACCGCGAGCGTGTTCATTAACGACAACGAGAGCGGCCTGCACCATGACTTCGAGCGATGGCTTGAAAAGCTCGCTCCGGAGAAGCCCTATAAACAATATGACCATAATGGTTACGAGGACAACGCCGATGCGCACCTCAAACGCTCCGTGATGGGGCGCGAAGTCGTCGTGGCCGTGACGGACGGCACACTCGACTTCGGGACGTGGGAGCAAATCTTCTACGGCGAGTTCGACGGCATGCGCGACAAGCGCGTGCTCGTGAAGATTATCGGGGAGTAACCTATGATGCAAGTAACCGGAACACACAACACGGCCATCTGCTACACGGGCGAGCTTGAATCCGCCGCCTTTAAGCAAATCAAGGCGGTCTGCGACCGCGCCGAGTTCGCGGGCTGCAAAATCCGCATAATGCCTGATGTTCACGCCGGAAAAGGCTGTACTATCGGCACGACAATGACGATAACCGACAAAATCGTGCCGGGCATGGTCGGCGTGGATATCGGCTGCGGTATGGAAACGGTCAAACTTGCGGAGCGCGCGATTGATTTTGCAGATCTCGACAACCTCATTCGCCGCGAGATACCGAGCGGGCGCGAAGTTCGCGACACGCCTCACCCGCTGAACGGCGAAATCAATCTTGGCGAACTGCGCTGTATCCGTGAGGTCAACGCCAATCGCGCAACGCGGAGCATCGGCACACTCGGCGGCGGCAACCACTTCATTGAGGTTGGCCGCGCCGATAGCGGCGAGCTTTATCTTGTCGTCCACTCCGGCAGCCGGCACATCGGCACGGAAGTCGCGGACTACTATCAGGACGAAGCGTACAGGACGCTCTGCGGCAACTCCAAGGCGCAGATAGCCGACACAGTCGCCGCGCTCAAAGCCGAGGGGCGCGACCGCGAGATTGCGGACACAATCAAGCGGCTGAAAAACGAAGTCAACCGCGAAATCGGATCGATACCGAAAGACCTTGCCTACGTCAGCGGCGCGTTGTTCGACGACTATGTCCATGATATGAGGATAATTCAGCGGTTCGCCGTGCTTAACCGCCGGGCGATGACCGAGGTTATCCTGCGCGGCATGAAACTCACCGAAGCCGGCCGCTTCACGACGATTCACAACTACATCGACACGGACGCGATGATACTCCGCAAAGGCTCCGTGTCCGCAAAAGCGGGCGAGCGTCTGCTGATACCGATAAACATGCGCGACGGCAGTCTTATCTGCGTTGGCAAGGGCAACGACGATTGGAATCAGTCAGCCCCGCACGGCGCGGGACGGCTGATGAGCCGCTCGGCGGCGTTCAAAACGCTGTCTATGGACGAGTACGCCGCCGAGATGAACGGAATTTTCACAACGTCCGTGAACAGCCGGACGCTTGACGAGTCGCCGATGGCGTACAAAAGCATCGACGAAATCATCAGGCACATCGCCCCGACCGCCGACATTATCGCGCGTGTGCGCCCGGTGTATAACTTCAAGGCGTGCGAATGAACTTAATGAATTGGAAAAGGGATGGCAAAGATCCACTCCAATTGCGTCCTGCCCAAGAAGCGTTTCAAACTAAGCCCTTTGAGCAAGGCGGACAAGCTCCGCAACCACGACATTTCAAGCCGGCGCGTGCAACGGGCATGTGATTGGCTTTGTCAAGCGCTTCAGAATCGTTGCTGAACGTTACCGCAGCCGCAGGAAACGTCTTGCTCTCCGCTTCAGCTTGATTTGCAGGTTGTGTAATTTTGACAGAGCCGTTTAGTCGCGCAGGATGTCTACTGTCAAACGGGGCGGCGGCTGGCGTGTTTACTATTTTGCGTATCTGTGGTAAAATATCCCCGCAGCAACTTATGGGCGTTGAAAGGGGTATCCTGATGTCCGGTCATTCAAAATGGGCCAATATAAAGCACCGCAAGGGCAAAGCGGACGCCATAAAAGGCAAGCTTACCACTAAAATATCGCGTGAAATAACGATTGCCGTCAAAATGGGCGGAACGGACCCTATCGGCAACACCCGCCTGAAACTGGCCTTGCAAAAGGCCAAGTCGAACAACGTGCCCAAGGAAAATATTCAGCGGGCGGTCCAGAAGGGGCAAGGGGCGCTTGACGGTTCCGATTACGAGGAAATAACTTACGAGGGTTATGGCGCCGCCGGGGTTGCCGTCATAGTGGCGGCGCTCACTGACAACCGCAACCGCACGGCAGCCGAGATAAGGCATCTGTTTTCCAAATACGGCGGCAATCTCGGCGAAACAGGCTGCGTTGGCTGGATGTTCAAGCGCCGCGGCCTTTTTGTGGTGGAACGCGCAGCCTGCGCGCAGGAAGAAGAATTGATGCTCATAGCGCTTGATGCCGGGGCGGATGACCTTAAAACCGAAGCGGACGCTTACGAAATAATTGTCCGGCCGGAAGGCTTCGACCAAGTGGAAAAGGCCTTGGCGGACAATAATATTGAAGTCGCCTCGGCGGAAATCGCGCTGATACCGGACAATTACACCGCCGTTAACGGCGCGGACGCCGAACGGATAGAAAAAATGCTGGAAGCGCTGGAAGATTTGGACGATGTTCAGGATGTGTTTTCCAATGCGGATTTGCCGGACATTTTAGGCGAATGATTAGGATGGCGCTTATTTTTTGTCGGCCATTTCCCGGCCTGCCGCGCGGCGGCCGGGGCGGGGCGTTTCTGCGTAGGCGGCGGGGAGATGCGCGATGACGCTCGCGCTTGGCATAGACCCCGGAACTGCCATATGCGGCTTTGGCCTTGTCGAGGCGCAAAACGGCCGTCTGCGGCCTGTGCGTTTCGGCGCGGTCACTACCGACAAACAGTGCCCGCCGCAGGAACGGCTGGCCATTATTTACGCCGAGCTGACAAAAATCATCACAGAGTATGATCCTGACCTTATGGCGGTGGAACAGCTTTTCTTTAACCGCAACGTCACGACCGCCATGACGGTCGGGCAGGCGCGGGGCGTCATACTGCTGGCCGCCGCCCACCGAAAAATCAAAGTCGCCGAATACACGCCGCTGCAAATCAAGCAGGCGGTTACGGGCTACGGGAACGCCACCAAGGAGCAGGTAACTTTTATGATCCAGAGAATTTTGGGGATCAAGGAAAAACCAAGGCCGGACGATGCCGCCGATGCCCTGGCGGCGGCGATCTGCGCCCTGCATTTTGCCGGCGGGGGGTAAACGTGATAGGTTCTCTGAAAGGACAGGTAACGCTTGTAACGCCGGAATATTCCATAGTGGAAACCGGCGGCGTGGGCTACCGCGTCTTTATGACTTCGCCGTCGCTGTCCAAACTGGAACTTGACCGGCAAGCGAAGCTCTATGTGCATACGGCCGTGCGGGAAGACGCCATTTGCCTTTACGGCTTTTTTGACTACGACGAATACAAGCTTTTCCTCATTTTGCTGGGCGTAAGCGGCATAGGGCCGCGCGGCGCTTTGGGCATACTGTCTTTTACCGCGCCGGACGCTTTCAGGGTGGCGGTGCTGCGCCAGGATGTCAAGGCGCTCACGCGACTGCCGGGCGTGGGAAAAAAAACTGCCGAGCGCCTGTTGCTGGAATTGCGCGACAAGCTGGGCGTTTCGGCCGAGGGCAAAGATTCTCCGGCGGACGGCTTTTCGGACGGCGCCGCCTCCGGCGCCCGCGACGAGGCGGCCCAGGCCTTGCTGGCGCTTGGCTATTCCGGCGGCGAAATAATGCCCGTATTGAAAAAGGTGGACACGGGGCTGATGACAACGCAGGAAATTGTCAAAGCCGCGCTGAAAGGATTGTCCGGGAGGTAAAATGGACGAGGAACGGATAATCAGCGGCGACGGGCAAGAAGGCGACCGGTGGCAGTACAGCCTGCGCCCGCGCCGGCTGGCCGAATATATCGGGCAAAGCCGCATCAAGGACAATTTGTCCGTATTTATCAAAGCGGCCGGCGAGCGCAAAGAAGCGCTTGACCATGTTTTGCTTTTTGGCCCGCCCGGGCTTGGCAAAACGACGCTGGCCGGAATTATCGCCAACGAGCTGGGGGTAAACTTTCGGATCACCTCCGGCCCGGCAATCGAGCGCCAGGGCGACTTGGCCGCACTGCTGACCAACCTGCCGGAAAACGGCGTGCTTTTCATTGATGAGATACACCGCCTGTCCAAAACCGTGGAAGAAGTGCTTTATTCCGCTATGGAGGATTTCGCGCTGGACATTATCATCGGCAAAGGGCCGAGCGCGCGTTCCATCCGCCTGGACTTGCCTAAGTTCACCCTGATCGGGGCAACCACCAGGGCGGGCGCTTTGGCGGGACCCTTGCGCGATCGCTTTGGCGTCAGCTGCCGCATGGAATATTACAATGCCGATGAATTGCGGTTGATCCTTGAGCGGTCGGCCGATGTGCTTTGCGTGGAGATAGACGGCGCGGGAGCGGACGAAATTGCCGCGCGAGCGCGCGGGACGCCGCGGGTGGCCAACCGGCTGTTAAAGCGCGTGCGCGACTTTGCGCAAGTGGACGGCTGCCGGATCATTACCGCGGAAGTGGCGGACAGGGCGCTGGGGCGGCTGGAAGTGGACAAACTCGGGCTTGACCGCAACGACCGCAGGCTGCTTACCGCTTTGGTCAAAACCTTCTCCGGCGGGCCGGTGGGGGTAGAGGCCTTGGCGACCGCCATAAACGAAGAAGCGGAGACAGTTGAAGATGTTTACGAGCCTTTTCTGATGCAGCTGGGTTTTTTGCAGCGGACAGCGCGCGGCCGGGTCGCCGCCGCTACGGCCTATCATTACCTCGGCGTTTCGCCAAAGGAACGGGAAACATGAGCGGCGATCTGTTGCTGCATGCTTGCTGCGCGCCCTGCTCGATTTTCCCGTCCGCCTTTTTGCGCGGCAAAGGAAGGGATTTTACCCTATATTTTTTCAACCCCAACATACAGCCTTACCGGGAGTTTAAACGGCGGCTGGCCGCTTTGCGCGAATTCGCCGCTGCGGGCGGGATAAAACTTGCCGTCGACAAAAGTTATCCTTTAGAAGATTTCTTGGTTTGCGCCCTGCGCGAACCTATAATCCGCTGTCATTACTGCTACAAACTGAGGATGCGCAAAACGGCCGAATTTGCCGCCAACAACGGCTACGGCGCTTTTTCCGCCACGCTTTTGGGCAGCCCTTACCAGCGGCACGACGAGATTGCCGGTTTCGCGCGGGCGGCGGCGGCGGAATTTGGCGTAAGTTTTGAGTATTACGATTTTCGCCCCGGGTTCTGCGAGGGGGAAAAAACAAGCCGCGCCTGCGGCATGTACCGGCAGTCTTACTGCGGCTGCGTTTTCAGCGAGCGCGACCGTTATGAAAAGAAAAGGAAGAAGTGAACTTTATGGGCAAGACATTGATGTCAATTGGGGCGGCGCTTTTGGTTTTGGGCGCGCTTGTCCATTTCGGCGGCAAGTTTTTCCCACTCTTTCATCTGCCCGGCGACATCAGGATACAGAGGGAAAATTTCAGCTTCAGTTTTCCTGTTGTCAGTTGTATACTAATCAGCGTAGTGCTGTCTTTTGTGTTCAATTTCTTGACCCGCAGGTGAAAGCGCGATGACAAAACGGACTTTCTTGGCTTTTTTTTTGTTGGTTTTTTGGGGGACAAGCGCCCTGGCCGCGACCGGCCCCAATATTAGGGTAAGCGTGGTAACAGGGCAGCGTTCGGCGCTCATTGCCGCCCAAACCGCCCTGTTTTCAGCCCGGCTGGACAGCGGCGAATTTTTGGATTTTTTGCCTGAAGCCAAACACCTGCTGACGGCGGAAAACGGATTTTTGAAAATTGACGGACGCCTTACCGCCGGGAAAAGCGTTACTATAACATCCGAAACTGCCGGCAGCGCGGCCGAGGTCAACCGAAAGGTTTTTCGCGGCGCTTTCAAAGTCAGCATAGCGGCCGGCGGCGAAGCCCTCAATGTAGTGAACGTCCTGCCGGTAGAAGAATACCTTTACGGCACCGTGCCCAATGAAATACCGCCGCTTTGGCCGGAGGAGGCGATGAGGGCGCAGGCGGTGATCAGCCGTACCATAGCCTTTTGCGCCATAGCCGGCGGGCGGCAAAAAGATTTTGATCTTCCCGCTTTGTATCAAGGCAACGCTTATTACGGCCGGGATATTGAGCGGCCTGAGATAACGGAGGCGATCAGGGCGACCGCCGGGCAGGTCGTTATCCGGCAAGGCGAACCCATCCGGGCGTTTTTCCATGCCGCCGGCGGCGGGCGCACCGAAGAACTGGCTGCATTGCCCTATATCCGGTCGGTCGTTGATTATGACCAAGATTGCCCGGATTTTGAATGGAAAAAGACCTTCAACGTGAAATTTGTTGATGAGCGGCTCAAATACGCCGGGCATGGAGACATCGGCCGGTTGCGGGGATTTGAGTTTTCCGCCCTGGAAGGCGCCGAAACGCCGGACAGGGGAAAATCCGGGCGGCTCGTCAGCATAAAGGTGCTTGGCGATCGCGGCTTCGCCGTTATTAAGGGGGAAGAATTCGCCGCAATGTTAGATCTGCCGAGCGGCGCTTTTGACATCGCCATAGCCAATCTTTTGCCGGAATCTATTGACGTGCCGATCTCCGATCCTTACGGCAACGTCGTGGGCGTAAAAAAAATACCGGTCACGGTAAACGCCGAACCGATTTTCCCCGCCGGCCGGCCGCTGGCGCAAAGAGTATCCTGGGCGGACAATGAAAAAATCATCGTCAAGGGACGCGGCAAAGGAAGCGGCCTCGGCTACAGCCAATGGGGCGGGCGCGGGCTCGCGCTGGCGGGCAAAAGCCACGGGGAGATTCTCGGACATTATTTCCCGGGCACGCAGATCGGAAAAATGTATTAGGGCGCGCCAAGCGGCAGCGCCAACGTGCCCTCTGCGTCCCCAAAGAACGTATCGCCGTTATTTGCCCGAAAGCAGGAAAACAAATGCTTGTCAAAGATTTTGATTATCGCCTGCCGGCGGAAAAAATAGCCCAAACCCCCGCCAACCCGCGCGATCACTCGCGCCTTATGGTCATGGACAGGCAAACCGGTTTTTTTTCGCACCGGCGTTTTTACGACATAACGGAATATTTGCAAGGCAACGACATATTAGTGTTCAACGATACCAAAGTCATACCGGCTCGGCTTTTCGGGCGCAAAGCCAGCGGCGCCAGGATAGAGGTCCTGCTTTTGCGCCGTTTGGACGGCGGCGATTGGGAAATATTGGCGCGGCCGGGCAAAAAAGCAAAGGCAGGCGATTTTTTGGATTTTGGCGGCGGCATAAGTTGCCAAATAATTGGAAAAACTGATTTTGGCGGCCGGACAGCGCGATTTTATCACGAAGGGGACTTCGCGAAAGCGCTGGAAAAGATTGGCGAAGTGCCTTTGCCGCCTTACATTCACACAAAAATAAAAGACTTTTCCCTCTACCAGACTGTATACGCGAAGGTGGAAGGCTCGGCGGCCGCGCCCACGGCCGGCCTTCATTTTACCGAAGGGCTGTTGGCAAAAATAAAGGCCGCGGGGATAAAATCCGCCTTTGTTACCCTGCACGTAGGGCTTGGCACTTTCCGGCCGGTCAGCGCGGAAAACGTGGACGAACACGTGATGCACAGCGAATATTACAGCGTGAGCGCGCAAACGGCGGAAGAAATCAACGCGGCCAGAAAAAAAGGCGGCCGGGTGATTGCCATCGGCACGACTTGCGCCCGCGTATTGGAGAGCGCGGGCGCGGGCGGCCGTATGCGGGCGGCGGCCGGGCAGACGGACATATTTATTTATCCCGGTTATCAATTTAAAATCATGGACGCCCTCGTTACCAATTTTCATTTGCCGCAAAGTACGCTTCTTATGCTGGCAAGTGCTTTTTGCCGGCGCGAATTCATGCTTGCCGCCTATCGGGAAGCTATTGAGCAGGACTATCGGTTTTTCAGCTTCGGCGACGCCATGCTCATCGTTTGAGCCGCATATTTGCCGGAAGAAGGGATGGAAGGCTTTTGCCGCCGGTATATATAAAAATAAGCAAAGAATGCCCGGTTACCGGCGCGCGCGCCGGCATGCTGCACACGCCGCGCGGCAGCTTTCCAACGCCGCTTTTCATGCCGGTGGGCACGCAGGCCGCAGTCAAGACGCTTTCGCCGGAAGAAATTAAAGGGACAGGAGCCGATGTCATCCTGGCCAATACCTATCATCTTTTTTTGCGCCCGGGCGAGGGCGTAGTGGCAAAAGCCGGCGGCCTGCACCAATTCATGAATTGGGACAGGGGGATTTTAACCGACAGCGGCGGCTTCCAAGTATTCAGCTTAGGCGCGCTGCGCAAGATAACGGAGGAAGGGGTGGCTTTCCGGTCGCACATCGATGGCTCGCGGCAAACGCTCACGCCGGAGCGGGCGACAAAAATACAGGAGGCGCTGGGCGCCGATATAATAATGGCTTTTGACGAATGTATCCCCTATCCGGCGGATTACGCTTACGCGCTTTCTTCCACCGAACGCACCGGGCGCTGGGCGCTGCGTTGCGCTAAAGCAAAAACGCGCGGCGAGCAGGCTCTTTTCGCCATAGTGCAGGGCGGCGCATATGGCGATCTGCGCCGGATGAGCGCCGAACGCATGGCGGAATTGGATCTGCCGGGCTACGGCATAGGCGGCTTGAGCGTCGGCGAGCCCAAAGAGGTGATGTACGAAATGCTTGGCGCGGTTACGGACTGCCTGCCGAAGGAAAAGCCGCGCTACCTCATGGGCGTCGGCACGCCGGATTGCCTAGTGGAAGCCGTCGCGTTGGGCGTGGACATGTTTGACTGCGTTTTCCCGACCCGGGTGGCGCGTAACGGCATGGCCATGACCTACCGGGGGCGCCTGCCGCTAAAAAACGCCCGCTACGCCGAAGATTTCCTGCCGATTGAACCGGGCTGCGGCTGCTACGCCTGCCGCAACTATTCGCGCTCTTATATAAGGCATTTGCTGAAAGCCGGGGAAACTTTCGCGCCGCGCCTCCTGTCTTTGCATAATTTATATTTTATCGCGCGGTTTATGCGCGATGTCCGGTCGGCCATAATAAAGGGCAATTTCCCAGAATTCAGAAAAAATTTTTTAGAAAAATGGCAACATTGACAGGTATTTTAATATAATTGTCGAATAGGCTACAAAGAGTTGTCAAGCAATTATGAGAGAGCAAGTATGAGAGGTGTATTTATGGAATCATTTTTGCAGGATCCGGCGCTTTTTAATATTGGCATAATTCTATTCATGTGCGTAATGTTTTATTTTCTTATCATCCGGCCGCAGAAAAAAGAAGAACGCAAAAGGGAAATGTTTCAAAACAGCCTGAAAAAGGGCGACAAAGTGGTAACGGCCGGCGGCATATTCGGCGTGATCACGGCGATGAGCGAACAAAAGATAACTTTGCGTGCGGCGGAAAAAGTCGAAATAGATTTTTCCCGCAGCGCGATCGTGCGTTTTCAAGACTTAACCAAGCAAGAATTGGCTGAAAACGAAATGAAAGATAAAAAATAAGTGGTTTTGTGTCATGGAGGGCGAAAAGGAAATTATCAGGCAAAAATTCGCGGCCATACGCGACAGCTACGATCCGCAATGGCTTGAGGAAAAAAGCCGCGCGGTGTGCGCGCGCTTGCTGGAATGGCCGGTATTTGCCGAGGCCGTCCATATCATGGGCTATCTATCTTTCGGCCAGGAGGTTGCGCTTGACGGGTTTTTGCGGCAAGCCGCCGCGCTGGGCAAAAAAGTTTATGTTCCTTATGTGCCGCCGTCCGGCCGAAAAATCATGCGCGCCGTCCGGCTGCGTTCCTTTTCCGGGCTTGTCTTGGGGCGCTACGGAATAAGGGCGCCGGAAAACGCCGATGTTTTTATAGACCCGGAGCGGCTGGACTTAGTGCTGGCGCCCGGTCTTGCATTTACGGAAAAAGGCGGCAGGCTGGGCATGGGCGCCGGCTATTATGACCGCTTCTTGGCGGATTTGAGCGAAACCGTCAAAGCGGGGATAACCCTGACCCCGCAGATCGCGCCAAGTCTGCCATTGGCAAACAGTGACGTAAATATGGATTTTTTGGTGAGCGAACGGGGCATAACGGCTTGCCGGCGGATTTAGAAAACGGAGGCGAAAACATTGCGCTGGAACAGTATGATGAGGTTTCTCATTACCGCGCTGGCTATAACGGGCGTATTTTTTTATTATATAACCCCCCTGGCTTTGTCCATCAAGCAGGGGCTTGATTTGCAGGGAGGCACCCATGTCGTGCTTGAAGCGGTGGATACTCCCGACGCGCCGGTAAGCGACGACGCTTTAAACCGCGTGGTCAGGATAATCGAACGGCGGGTAAATGAACTCGGGCTTACGGAACCGCTCATTCAGCGGCAGGGTTCAAGGCGGGTCATTGTCGAACTGCCGGGCATAAAAGATCCGGACGCGGCTATCGCCATGCTGGGGAAAACCGCCCTGCTGGAATTTAAAGACCCTTCGGGGAAGACGGCTTTGACCGGCAAAGACCTGCGGGATTCGCGCGCCCAAGCCGCCCCGGGGCAGGGTGCCCAAGTATCGCTTGAATTTACGGATGAAGGCGGGGAAGTCTTTTTCAATCTTACTTCGCTTAACGTAGGTAAAACTATCGCCATACTTTTGGACGGGCAGGTGCTCACCGCTCCGGTCGTCAATGAACCGATACGCGGCGGCAAGGCCGTTATCACCGGCAGCCGCACCATAGAGGAAGCGGAGCAGTTGGCGATACTCCTGCGCAGCGGCGCTTTGCCGGTGAAAATGCAAGTAATCGAAAATCGGACGGTCGGCCCGACCCTCGGGCAGGACTCCAAAGACAAAAGCGCGCAAGCCTTTGTCATCGGAATTGCCGGCATCGTCATTTTCATGCTCGCTTATTATCGCTTGTCGGGGCTGGTGGCCACGATAGCCCTTTTGCTTTACGTGTTGCTGCTCCTTCTGGCTATGAAACTGCTCCAGGCTACGCTTACCCTGCCGGGAATCGCCGGCATCATCCTCGGCATCGGCATGGCGGTGGACGCCAACGTCCTCATTTTTGAACGGTTCAAGGAAGAACTGTATGCGGGCAGAACCTTGCGCTCGGCGATTGATGCCGGGTTCAGCCGGGCCTTTGCCACGATTTTGGATTCAAATGTTACGACGCTTTTTGTGGCCGGCGTGCTGTTTTATATGGGAACGGGCCCTGTGCGGGGCTTTGCCGTTACTTTGGCGCTGGGCATTGTCCTTAGCATGTTTACTGCCATTACCGTAACCAAATTTATGCTTAAATCGCTCATCGGCAGCGGCATTTTCAAAAGCGGCAGGATTCTCGGGGCATAGGAAAGGATTTACTTGACTGATGAAAATATTTCCGATCACAGAAAAAAGAAAAATATGGTTTGCCATCTCCGCCATAGTTGTGGCGGTTGGTCTCGTTTCAATGTTTGTCCGCGGCTTTAACCTCGGGATAGACTTTACCGGCGGCAGCCTGCTGGAACTGAAATTTACAAAACCCGTCACCATTGAAGAAATACGGGAAGTATTGCGGGCGCACGGCCTGGAAAACAGCGTAATACAATTGGCCGGCGAAACCGGCCGGGCCGACGGAAACAGTACGGTGCTTATCCGCACGGCGGCCTTGGACGACTCGGCGCGAAAAAAAGTTACCGATGACCTGGCCGCTAAAGCGGGTGCTTTCGACGTACTGCGCATAGAAAACGTCGGCGCCGTGCTCGGCGGGGAAATCACCCGGCAAGCGGTCGTTGCCATAGCGCTTTCCTGGCTTTTGATGATTGCCTACATAACCTGGCGCTTTGAGTTCAAGTTCGCCATCGCCTCAATTATCGCCCTTTTGCAGGACGTCATGGCCGTACTGACCTTTTTCTCGCTTTTTCAGGTCGAGATTGACGCTACTTTCGTTGCCGCGCTGCTTACCATCATCGGCTATTCCATAAACGACACCATCGTCATTTTTGACCGGATAAGGGAAAACATGCGCACTTTCCGGCGTTCCGACTCCCTGACCGCGCTGGCCGACAAAAGCATCCGGCAAACGCTGGCCCGTTCCATATATACCGTATTGACCGTGCTTTTTGTTACGGCGGCGCTTTACTGCTTCGGCGGCGACACCACGCGCAATTTTTCTTTGGCGCTGCTCGTGGGGCTGGTTTTCGGCAGTTACACATCCATTTTCTGCGCCGGTTCTTTCTGGGTCGAACTGAACAGCCGCAAACTGAAATCGGTTAAATGAACAATGAACTGCGGGGCAAAATCCCCGCAAAAGCCGGCTATATATTTATCCGGGAGGTTTTAACATGCCCTTCATTATCGTAACCATGCTGATATGCATGGTCGTAGCGGTTTTTGCCTTGCAAAACGCGGTGGTCGTGCCGGTAAAATTCATTTTTTTTCAGCAGGAAGCGTCGTTGGTGCTGGTGATCCTCGCCTCGGCCTTTTTGGGCCTTCTTGTGGGCGTTTCTTTTACCATGTACCTCAAAGTGAAACACTTTTGGGAAGGCCGCAAAAAAAATGAAACAATTAAAATCCTTACCGACGAAAAGATTCTGCTGGAAAAAAAGATAGAAGAATTGGAGAAAGCGGCGCAGCCCGTCCCCGATAACGCGCCCCCAGAAAATTGACGAAAGCCGATCATGTTTCCTGTTAAAAAATGGATACTGCCCAACACAAATAAAAGCGCCGCCGCAGAACTTGCCCAAGCGGCCGGCATCTCGCAAACGGCCGCCGGGATACTTTTGGCGCGCGGCATCGAAAATCCCGCCCAAGCGCGGGATTTTCTTTATGGCCGCAAAGAGCCCTTTTACTCGCCCTGGCTGCTGAAAGACATGGAAAAGGCGGCTGCGCGCATCGTCCGGGCACTGGAGAAGGGGGAGAGAATCTGCCTTTACGGCGACTACGATGTGGACGGGGTAACGGCCGTTTCGCTTTTATACCGCTTTTTCCGGGACTTTGCCTATCCTGTCGAATACTGTATACCGGACAGACAAACGGAAGGGTACGGACTTAACGGCAATACCTTGCGACAGATCGCCGCCGGCGGCGCGGCGCTGGTCATAACGGTGGATTGCGGCGTAAGCGCGGTCGAGGAAATAAAAAACGCCCCGCCGGGGCTGGATGTCATCATCACCGACCACCATACCCCGCCCGCCGAACTGCCGGCATCTTACGCGCTTATCAACCCCAAACAGACCGGCTGCCCTTATCCTTGCAAGGAATTGGCCGGCGTGGGGGTAGCCTTCAAGCTATGCCAGGGGCTTTGGCAAAAACTAAAAAACGCCGACGAATTTTGGACAGGCTCAATCGAACTGGCGGCCTTGGGCACGGTCGCCGACATAGTGCCTCTGTTTGACGAAAACAGGGAAATAGCGCGCTTGGGGATAAAAGCGCTCAACAATACGGACAACGTGGGTCTGCGGCATTTGATCAAGGAGGCGCGGCTGGAGGGGCGCGCGATAGGCGCCGGCGACATAAGTTTTGGCCTGGCGCCCCGCCTAAACGCTTCCGGCCGGCTGTCCAGCGCGCGGCGCGGCGTGGAACTGTTGACCACCGACGATCCCCATTGCGCCGGCGAACTGGCGCAGCAGCTCGAACAAGAGAACGCGCAAAGGCAAAGCATTGAAAAGCAAATATTTGCCGAAGCCGAAGAGTTGCTCATAAAGCAGGGCGGAGCGCGGGAATTCTTGGTGCTGGCCGGAAACGGCTGGCACCCCGGCGTCATAGGCATAGTAGCTTCCCGGCTGGTTGAGCGTTACAATGCCCCCGCCGCGCTAATCAGCGTCAGCGGCGGCGACGATGTTTGCAAAGCGTCTTGCCGGAGCATAAGCCGCTTCAACATGTACGAGGCGCTCTCTTATGCCGGGGAGCACCTTCTGCGCTACGGCGGCCATGCCCAGGCGGCCGGCTTTTCCATCAAAAAAGATAAAATAGCGGACTTTTCCCGGACGGTAATTGAATATGCCCGCAACAACCTCACTGCTGACGACTATTTGCCGCGGCAGCGGATCGACATGGAAATTGACGGGCTTTGCGCGATTGACGGACGGCTTTTGCGTGAATTGTCGGCGCTTGAGCCTTTCGGCGCGGGAAACCCCGAACCCGTGCTGGCGGCAAAAGAAGTCCTGGCCAGAAACATAACCGTTATCGGCAGGGACAAACAGCATCTTAAATTCAGAGCCTGCGGCGGCGGCCGCGACTTGCCGGTTATTATGTGGCGCGGGGGCGGCTGGAAAGATATTGTTTACGAGGAAAGCAAATTAGGGATTGCCTTTAAACCGAAAGAAGACGAATGGAACAAAGTCAAAACGATCACCTTGATCGCTTCCGATTTGAAGCCTCGCCATATAGTATACGATTTTAGAGGCGGCGCCGGTTTTGACCGTATCGGCTACCTTAAAGAATTGGCCGCCCGCCGCGCGGAGATTTTTGTTTACTGCCCTGACCGGGAATGTCAAGAAAAATTGGCCGCCGTTTTGCCGGATACGGCCAAGTTTGACCTTGCGGCTGCTGCGGCGGCCACGGACGCGGCTTTCGCCCAACCGCCCTTTGCGGCACTGGATGATCAAAATTTTTGGTGCGCCCTGCGTAAACTCTCTATCAAAACGGCGCATTTGCTGTATAATATAGATGATGTCAACAATCGGCTTGACCTTCTGGCGTCGCTCCAGCCGGACGCGGAATTCTTGCGCGGCGTGTATAGGCACCTGCGCGCCTTAGGCGGCGCGTCCGCCGAGGAGTTGCCGCGCCTGGCGGAAGGGCGCCCATTGGCGGCCGTAACCGCCGCCTTGCAAATATTGCGGGAAATCGGGGCGATCCGTGAAAGCGCGGGCAGCTTCTTTTTGTCGCCGTTAAATGGCGGTACTAAACTTAGCCTTGACCTTTCGGATACTTACCGGCAAAAGATCAAAGACGCCGAACGTGCCCGTTCGGCGCTTGCGCAATGTATCAGCCTCAGCCGTGAAGAAATGGCGCGCCTGGTTTTTGGGGAATGAGCGGCTGTTTCCTGTCTTGGGAGGAAAAATGCGGGAAAAAGAACTTGCTGCGCCGGATTTATTGTTTGCGCAGTTGGAAACATACCTTGCGCCGGAACAGATAGCAGTCCTGAAAAGAGCCTATGACATTGCCCTGTCCGCCCATAAAGGGCAAAAACGCGCTTCCGGCGAAGACTATATAGTGCATCCCCTCGGAGTGGCCTATATCCTGGCAATGCTGCAGCTTGACGCCGACAGCGTCGCTGCGGCGCTTTTGCATGACGTCGTGGAAGACACGGACGCCACCCTCGAAAGCATTAAAGAAGGTTTCGGGGCGGAAGTCGCCTTGCTGGTGGACGGCCTGACCAAATTGGGCAAAATCGAATACCTTTCCAAAGAAGACCAGCAGGCGGAAAACTACCGTAAAATGTTTCTGGCTATGGCGAAAGACATCAGGGTGGTGCTGATCAAACTGGCCGATCGGCTGCACAACATGCGCACCCTCGTTTACATGCCGCCGGAAAAACAAAAATCCATCGCCCGTGAAACGCTGGAGCTGTTTGCCCCGCTGGCGCACCGGCTGGGCATATATACCATCAAATGGGAACTGGAGGATCTTGCTTTCCGTTATCTCGAACCTGCCATCTACGCCGGCCTTGTCGATGAAGTAAAAGCGCAAAGGCGCGAGCGCGAGAGCATCATCGACCAGGCCATGGCGACGCTGAAAAACGAACTGGACAAAGTAAACATTGAATGCCGCACGCACGGCCGGGCAAAAAACATTTACAGCATCTATCGGAAAATGCAGCGCGACCATAAAGAACTTAGTGAAATATATGACATTTTGGCGGTCCGGGTACTGGTCGGCAGCGTCAAAGACTGCTACGGCGCCCTCGGCGTCGCGCACACCATCTGGAAGCCCATGCCCGGCCGCTTCAAAGACTATATAGCCATGCCCAAGTCCAATATGTACCAATCGCTGCATACTACCGTTATGTCAAACCAGGGGCAGCCGCTGGAAATACAAATCAGGACGTTTGAAATGCACCGCATTTCCGAATACGGCATCGCCGCGCACTGGCGCTACAAAGAAGGCGGCAAATCCGCGAGCAAGTCTTTTGAGGAAAAACTCTCCTGGCTTCGGCAAATGCTGGAATGGCACAAAGACATGCGCGACACCAAGGAATTTATCGACACCGTAAAAACCGACGTTTTCACCGAAGAAGAAGTATTTGTCTTTACGCCGCGCGGCGACGTGATTGATCTGCCGGCCGGCGCCGTGCCGGTGGATTTTGCTTACAGGATACATACCGACGTCGGCAACCGCTGCATAGGCGCGAAAGTCAACGGGCGCATAATGCCGTTGGAATACAAACTCTCAAACGGCGACATTGTCGAAATCATCACCTCGAAACAGGCCAACGGGCCGAGCCGCGACTGGCTGAACATTGTCGCCTCCTCGGACAGCAAAAGCAAAATACGCGCCTGGTTCAAAAAAGCGCGGCGGGAGGAAAACATAGCCAAAGGGCGCGAACTCCTGGAACGCGAAAGCAAAAGATTGGGCTATGAAACAAAGGCCTTCCTGAAATCCGAACGGCTGAAGAACCTCGCGGCCAAGATGAACCTCGTTTCGGAAGACAACCTGCTGGCATCGCTTGGCTATGGTGGGCTGACCGTCCCCGGCGTCATTACGAAACTTGTCGAAATGCACAAAGCCGAACTCAAAGTGGACATGCCCCAGGAAATATCGCAGATGCTTTCCGAACTAAAGCCCAAAGGCGGCAAAAGCAAAGCGAGCCAAGGCATATTGGTCAAAGGCGAGTCCGGCCTGATGGTCAGGTTGGCCAGATGCTGCAACCCTGTGCCCGGCGACAGCATAATCGGCTACATCACGCGCGGCCGCGGCGTGTCCGTACACCGCCGCGACTGCCTGAACGTCCTCAACAGCGATGATGAATTTGCCCGCATGATCGACGTAAGCTGGGACGCCGACCCCAATTCCCTGTACCGCGTCAACATTGAAGCCCTGACTACCGACAGACCGGGCGTGCTGGCGGAAATAGTCAGCGTCCCCTCCGACATAAAAGTCAATGTGAGCGCGCTCAAAGTAAAGACCAACCACCGGAACAAAACGGCCAATCTTTCCATGGAACTGGAAATAAACGATCTCAGCCAATTAGAACATATTATCAGCAAAATGAGGCGCTTCAAAGATGTCATAAGCGTTGAGCGCCATTCGGCGAAAGGCGAATGAACGGCATGCGCGCGGTTGTGCAAAGAGTAACAAACGCTTGGGTGGACGTCGCCGGCGTCCGGGCGGCGCGGATAGACAGGGGGCTGGCCGCGCTTTTGGGCGTGGAAAAGGGCGATACCGAAGAAGACGCGGCCTATTTAGCGGAAAAAATCGTCAACCTGCGCATATTTGACGATGGCGGCGGAAAAATGAACCTGTCGCTCAAGGACATAAAAGGCCAGTTGCTGGCAGTATCTCAATTTACCCTGCTGGCGGACTGCCGCCGCGGCCGGCGGCCGGGATTTGACGCCGCCGCGCCGCCGGATGACGCCAAGCGGCTTTATGAAAAATTTGCCGCCATTTGCGCCAAGGCCGTTTCTGTGCAAACAGGACGGTTCCGGGAAGAAATGTTTGTCGGGCTGGTCAATCACGGGCCTGTTACCATACTGCTTGACAGCAGAAAGACGTTTTAAAATTTTTGCCGCAGGGCGGCCGCCTTACAGTCGCTCGTTCGCGCCGGTATTTCAGCGGGGAGGGTTTATTTATGAAAATAATACTTTTGGAAGTAGGGGCTTTGGGCACGGACTGCTATATAGCGGCCAACGAAAAAGAAAAGCGCGGCGTGATCATAGATCCGGGCGCGGACGCCCGCCGCATCCTCCAAACAGTCAAAGACGAGGGATTGACAATCGAAGCCATTTTGCTCACCCACGGCCATTCCGACCATATCGGGGCGCTGAAGGAAGTCGCCGGGGCCTTGAAAGTGCCGGTGATGATCGGGGAGAAAGACGCGAACATGCTCACCAGCGCACGGATTAACCTTTCCGCCTTTATGGGGGAAAACATAACCTGCGACAAAGCCAGCCGCCTGCTCAAAGACGGCGAAATAATTGAGGTTGCCGGGCTGTCTTTTGAAGTTATGGCAACTCCCGGGCACACCCCTGGCGGCTGCTGTTTTAAATGCGGGGACGTCGTGTTCTGCGGCGACACGATATTTTGCGAATCCATTGGCCGCACCGATTTTCCCGGCGGTTCCTATTCCCAACTGCTGCAGTCGATCAAAAGCAAAATACTCACCCTTGCGGACGGCGTCAAGCTTCTGCCCGGACACGGCCCGGCTACCGAGGTAGGGTGGGAACGCCGCATGAACCCCTTTTTGCAGTAAAAACAAGCAATCCCCCGCCGGGGTAAGCGAGGGACTGCTTGTTTGTTTGGGGGATATAAAGTAGAACAAAAAAGTGTTGGGGGACTTTTTTGTTAAGGGGGATAGCGTCGTTAAGCTTTGGCGAGCAACTCGCCAAACTTCTTGCATTCTTCGCCTTCCGGGGCGCCGTTGACCATCAGGCCGTCCGCTGCCAGCAAGCAGCCGGCGGCCGACATTTTTTCCTGCCATTCGCGCATCCAGCGGCCATCGCCCCAGCCGTAAGAACCAAAAAGGGCGACTTTTTTATTTTTCAGCGTCGGCAGCACGTTCTCCAGAAACGGGCTGAACTCATATTCCTCCAATGCTTCGTCGCCCATGGAGGGGCAGCCGAGAACCACGAGATCGGCGCCATGGACGTCGCCGGCTGCCGCCGCGCCGACAGCCTTTGCCTCGACTTGGGCGCCGGCCGCCGCCGCTCCTTCGGCGATAAACTTCGCCATAGCTTCGGTATTGCCTGTACCGCTCCAATAAACAAGAGAAATCTTCATCTTTTTGGACACCGCCTATAAAATTTTTCAACAATCAAATTATACCGTACGGCCGGCCGCCGTCAGCCTGCTTTCAAAAGGGCAATCGCGGCATCCGCCGGCACTTCGCTGTTCAAAAGGCAAGCCGCCCGCCTTTTGGCTTCGTCGATCGCGGAGAACTTTCGCCGCGCCGCTTCCACATCATGATACACCTTCCAATAGCGGCAAAGCGCGAAATTCTTGCCGCCAAACCGTATAAAAGCAGCTACGTCGGGTGCTGGGTAACCGAGGAAAACGCCGACTTCGTGCGGGAAATCCCGCTGCCCCATCCGACTTGCCAATTGATTGAGCAAAGACTCCGCGCCGTCTTTGACGGCGTAGCCGCCGTTCCCGAGCAAGCCCAACGCCTCCGGATCGGACAGGGCATTTTCCAAAAGGCTGCGGTCATAAAACAAAAGACAGGCGCGCCCCCGGGTCGACCAAAGCTCCCGGCAGGACAAACTAAGTCCTTGCAGCAGGGCGCCTTTTTCCCTTTCCCAGCAACCGGAAAGGCAAGGCTCGGTCAATATCACTATTTCCGCCGGCTTGACTTTTTTTAAAACCGGCGACAACGTAAACGCCAGCATCCGCAAAACGTACTCGCGGCCATCACATTTAGGCAGGTCGGAGAGAAAACGCGCTATTTCCGGCATAGCCAGCTCCTTGCTACAAACGCGCTTAGTTAGTCTTAGATAACTAAAGGGCATTTAATTTAGTTAGCCGCAACTAACTAAACATAGAATACCAGTTCCGATTTTGTTTGTCAATAGGCAAACCAAAAAATTCGCGAATTTTTTTGGGCGGTTCATTGCAATATCAAATGCAACAAATTTCCCATAGGGCTTGGCATGCACCAATCCTTGTATTGCCATGGCTTAGGCAAGGGGATTATGCCGCGATTGCCTCTTTGATTTTCATAAGCTCTTGCGCGAACGCTTCCGCAGGCGTCATGCAGCCTAAAATCTTCCTCGGCAGATTGTCGTTCCAC
>JAISLQ010000081.1 GCA_031290885.1 Acidaminococcales bacterium | reverse complement strand
TGGTGGAGAATGCGTTCCTCGCGCTGAAGCGTTGGCGGGGCATAGCTACGCGCTATGCAAAAAACACGGCTTCCTTTTTGCCGGCAGTTCAAGTGCGCTGCATTGCAATATGGTCTTCTGTCTATTGACGACACTATCTACAATGAACCGCCAAAAATTATTTTTTGCCAAAAGTATTGACAAGATATTTGGGGTATGGTATAAATTAATTAGCACTCGAATTATATGAGTGCTAATAATAGGTAAATATTAATTAAACCTTTGAAAGGAGTTGTTGAACATGGCAGGACTTATTCCCTTCAACCGGAGGTCGCCGTCGTCACCTTTAGGATACGATGGCCTTTACAACATGCTGGACGACTTTTTTTCGGATAGTCTCCTTCCGTACCGCAATTTGGCGAGGGACACCTTCAAAATTGACGTTGAAGAGACCCCTAAGGAATTTCTTATCCATGCGGAGCTTCCCGGCGTAAAAAAGGAAGAAATCAGCTTGGATCTCAATGACGGACGGTTGACTATTTCCGTAAAAAAAGACGAATCGGCGGAGGAAGACGGAAAAACCTATATCCACAGAGAAAGGCGCCTGAGCTCGGTATCCAGAAGCATTTACCTGAACGAGGCCAATCCTGACGGAATAAAGGCCAAAATGGAAAACGGCGTTTTGACCGTCGCGGTCGCTAAAGTGGAACCGAAAAGTAATTCCGTCCAAATTAATATTGAGTGACGGGAACGCACAAAAAAGCGCGGGCAAATTCCCCGCGCTTTTTTGCTTGGGTCGCTCAATCAGCTGTTCGCGGCTTCCTGGAAAAGATCCGGCCCCACCCCGCAAACCGGGCAACTGTCAGGCGGAGCGTCGCCTTCGTGCACATAGCCGCATACGGTACATTCCCATTTTTTCATTTTGTTTGTCCTCCTTTCCGTCAAGGCGCGTCGGCACTCGCTTGATTTTCATCTTCCGGCGGGTTTTGCGCCGCGCTTGGCGAAAAATTCGCTCAAAATCTGAACATTTCGGATAGTTTTAACAGGCTCTAGCCAGCTCCCTGAAAGCGGCGGTAAGCTCGCGCGTAACTTTGCCAGCGACACCTGAACCGATTATTCGCCCGTCCACGTTGGTAACGCCGATTATCTCGGCCGCCGTGCCGGTAAAGAAACATTCGTCGGCGGTATAGACGTTGGTCAGAGTGAAATCTTTTTCCTGGACGGCGTAGCCTTTGTTTGCGGCAATCTCCATGACCGCGCCGCGGGTTATGCCGTTGAGCGCGCCCGTGTGTATGGGCGGAGTATAAATGGCGCCGCCTTTTACGATAAAGATATTGTCGCCGGTACATTCGCAGACCAGGCCCTGGGAATTTAGCATGATGGCTTCAGGGACGCCGGCGTTGCTTGCTTCTATTTTGGCCAGTATGTTGTTAAGATAGTTGAGGGATTTTATCTGCGGGTCGAGTGCGCCCGGAGTGTTGCGCCGGGTGGAGGCGGTTATGACCCTCATGCCTTTTTCATACATTTCCGGGGGATAGATTTGGATTTTGTCGGCGATGATAACCACGCCGGGATGGGGGCATTTATCGGGATCAAGCCCCAAAGTGCCTTTGCCTCGCGATATTATCAGCCTTATGTAGCCATCGGCAAGCTGATTTTTGCGGCAGGTTTCTTCGGTGGCCGCAATAAGGGCGTCTTTTCCCAACGGTATTTTCAGGGCGATCGCTTTCGCGCCGTCGTAGAGCCTGTCAAAATGCTCACGGCATTTGAAGATTTTGCCGCCGTAAATGCGTATTCCTTCAAAAATGCCGTCGCCGTACAAAAAACCGTGATCGAAAACCGATATTTTCGCGTTATCTTCGTCAAAATATTCGCCGTTGACATAAACGAACTTAGCCACGCTATCACTCCTTGCAAAGTCAATATACATTTTAATTATATACCGAAACGCCTGTTTTGTTAAACGATTTAAAATATTTTCCGCGCAAGCGGGAAAGCCGGGGGGAAATATGCCGGCCGGCAGCGCTGCCCTTTTTGAACGGGGTCTATATTTATAGCCGGCGATTTCGATGGCACGGTATGTTTCGCCCGGGCCTGGGGCGATTTTCGCGACAAGACCGGCACAAGAGGGTCGCCAATAAAAAAGCCCTTTTGCAAGGGCAAAATGAGGGGTGTGATAGATAGCGCCGCCAATAGATGGAAGACCATATTGCAATGCAGCGCAATTGAACTGCCACCAAAAAGGAAGCCGTGTTTTTTGCGTAGCGCGTGGCAATGCCACGCCAATGTTTCAGCGCGAGGAACGCATTCTCCACCAAGGGGCGCAACCTGTAAAGATATGCGTTGCAATCCCGCTTCACGCTTCGGTTCTTCTTCGGCGGGATTACTACTTGCATTCCTGCCTTTTGTGCCGCCTCCACTATTACGTTTGCGTCATAGCCACGATCGGCCAGCAGCGCTTCGGCCTCAATGCCTTCAATAGACCTCTCCAATAATTAAGCCGACAACTCAAAATTATAAATGCCGCAAATCAAGGACATTCTAAGCTGGAAACGGTTGCGGCGGTTTCTGTATTTTGTTGGCCGTAATTTTGAACGCCTTGATTTTAGCGTTGATGTTTTCCATGAGAATACGCTCGCATGAGATGCGCCTGTTATCGGCTTTCTCTTCAGGGGTGAGCTCGCCGCCTTTTGGTTTCTTCTTCGGGGTCTCACTGTTCTCGTGAAGCCTAAGTATGCCTTGGCAACCGCTGTCGCACTTTTTTGCTTTTATGCCCCCGCTTATTGCCCTCCCTACACTTTCCCCGTAAAGCCTGAAGTCATGGCAGGAACACTCGGCGTGTGCCGTGCAAATGGTTTCCTTGCTAACCTTGTTTACGATCAGTCGCGTTTTGATGGTATGTTGCTTTTTCTTGCCCGGCAACCTAAACTTCCCGCTCTTTGTCAGCATCTCTTCCAACCACACGACATAATTTTGCGCCGTGCTCTCGCAAATGCCATAGTTAAACCCCAGTTCCGCAAACGTGGCGTATTGGCGCAGGTATTCAAGAGCCATCATCAATTGCAATTCAACAGGCAACCTACTGTGCCGTCCCCGCCTTTTGTGTTTGTCGGCGTATCCCTTGCGCAATGCGCTTAACATTTCTGCAAATGTTGCTTTCCTTACTCCGATTATCCGCTTGAATTGTTCTCCCGTCAGCTTTTGCGACGCATCATATTTATTCATCATACCTTTTTATCGGTTTTTTTGAGGAATTTCTTTAATTATTGGAGAGATCTAATAAGGTTCGTTGTAAAATGAAATGCAACAGAAAAAGAAAACAGAAAACCATAGGGAAAAGCGTCATCATTGAGTTTGACAAGAATAACAATGAAGGGGGCGAAACCCTATGGCTCAAAAATAGCATACAACAAAACGGCGGACATTTCAACACCTGTCAATGAGCGAACGGGGAGAGACAAAAGCGTTTAGCCGGGAGGGATATGGCGCAACGGCGACAGCGGGGAAGATCGGCCGTGACAAAGGGACCGTGAGCCGCAAGATAAAACGCGGGACAGCG
>JAISLQ010000080.1 GCA_031290885.1 Acidaminococcales bacterium | reverse complement strand
CGGCCGCTTGTCCCGGACAGCGTATTGGCCGGCTATTTCCGCATGGACGCCGAAAACATAGAAGAGCTGCGGCAAAGCAGGTACGTATGGATAGAAAGAAAAGGCCGTGGGCAAACGATCTGGCATACCGATGCGGGCAGGGATATTGCAGGCTCTTTTATTGGCGACGGGCCGCCGGAACAAACAAAAAGCATTACGGCCGATTAAATCCTGTTAACGCTACAATTCAACGCCCATCTTCTGGCGAATTTTCCGCCATGCTTTCTGCCAAAGCCTCGCTGAACATAGGGGTTTGCCTGCGTTTTGCGCCGTGCCTAACTAAAAACTCGCTCAAAATCATGAACATTTCGGATAGTGCAAACAGGCTCTGAAACATTACAAAACCAAGGCGGTGCGCATGACAGCTCACAGCAGCCGGATGTTTTTAAAAGGGACGCTCATACTGGCGGCTTCCGGCATGATCGTAAAAATAATCGGGACGCTGAACTGGATATTCTTGTCAAGGATACTGGGCGGCGAAGGCATAGGCATTTACCAGATGGGTTTTCCCATATACCTTATGGGGCTGACGCTTTCCTCGGCCGGCGTGCCTGTAGCCATATCCATCCTGACGGCGGAAAAAATTGCCCTGTCTGATTATTCGGGCGCGCGGCGGGTATTTGCCCTCGCGCGGCGGCTGCTTTTTGGGACCGGCGTTTTTTTTATGCTGGCGATAATTTTCGGTGCGGGCTGGCTGCTGGATAGTCAAATCATCCGCGACGGCAGGGTTTACTGGTCGCTTATCGCCCTGGCGCCGGCGGTATTCATTGTTACCTATATGTCAAGCATGCGCGGTTATTTGCAAGGCTGGCAGCAAATGTCCCCGACCGCTTTGTCCGAGATTGCCGAGCAGCTTCTGCGGGTGGCGGCAATGCTGCTGTTTGCCTTTTTGCTATTGCCGTGCGGGCTCGAGTACGGCGCGGCCGGCGCCAGTATGGGCGCGGGCGTGGGAGCCCTGGCGGCGTTTTTTGTATTGCTGTTTTTTGTCAGGCGCTTAAACAAAGCGCAAAGCATGAAGTTTGCCCTTGCGGAAAGCATAGCGGGGGAAAGCGATCTGTCCATAATAAAACGCATTTTCCGCCTGGCGCTGCCGATAGCGCTGTCCAGCGTCATGCTGCCCCTGGTCGCCAACCTTGACATGATAATAGTTCCCTGGCGTTTGGCGGCGGCGGGATTTAACGTGCATGATGCAACAAGGCTGTTTGGCTACCTGACCGGCATGGCCATCCCCCTGGTCAACCTGGCTACGCTTTTGACGGCTGCCCTCACCGTATCCTTGGTGCCCGCCATAGCGCAGTCGCGTGCGCTCGGCGACAAAAGGGCCATAATAGAAAAAGCCGCCACGGCGTTCAGGATAGCGATTTTTGTTACTATGCCCGCCGCCGTCGGCCTTTATCTCTTAGCCGGGCCGGTTGCCCGGGTAGTTTACAATTCCCCGGCGGCCGCCGAAATCATCAAGATAACCAGCGGAGCGGTCTTTTTTTTGGGGCTTCATCAGGTAAGCACGGGAATGTTGCAGGGGCTTGGGTTTACCAAAATACCGGCTGCCAGCATGATCGTCGCGGCGGCGGCCAAAGTATTTCTGAACTGGCAGCTGGCCGCCGTGCCCCGGCTTGGCATACTAGGGGCGGGCTGGGCGACGGTCGCCGATATTTCTTTGGCGGCTTTGCTCAATATGTTTTTTATCTGGCGCAACACGGGTTATTTTCTTGAAATAAAGCGGCTGGCGCGCGTACTTTTGGCCACGGCGGCCATGTCGGCCGCCATACTGCCCATTCTGCGCTGGGGGGGGGATGGCGGCGCTTGGAACCTGTTTTTGGCTTTTTTGGCGGGGGCGGCGGTATACATTTCCTGCGCGTTGTTTTTGGGCGCCCTGCCGGCAAAAGACATAAACCAGATACCGATTTTCGGCGAATTTTACGCGAAAACCCGAAAAAAAGCCGCCGGTAAAAACTGCACGGAAATCGATTTTCAAAAAAAGCAGGGAAGATAGGGTATATAGCGCTTCAACTGTTCAACGGCGGCCGGATTCATAAAATCCGTGCCGAAAGGCACAACAGCGATAATGGGCAACGCCTCGTTTCACCCGCCGCAGAAAACGAAAAACCTGTGCCGCAGGCACGACATAAACTTTTGTTTTTGCCCGCCTGCTCTCCGAAGCGCAATCCCATTGAAGGAAATTGGGCAAACATGAAACGCAGCCTGATTGACATCATTCCCGACAGCGAAGATGCTGCAAGTGCCGTTTGCAATTATTTTGATGTTGATACTTTTTAAGCCAGAGCGCTATAGTATGGTTTTAATCTTAGAACAATATAATATCATAAGACAAGGAAGTGACGGAAAATGAGCCTTAATGCCGAATCAGCCCTTTCGCTGCCGGCGGACACGTTCAACTATCGGCACCAAACCCCGCTTGGCGTTTTCAGCGTCCTTGAGCGGCAGGGCGCCTTGGTTGGGCTGTCTTTGAACAAAGAACACGCGGGGAATGATTTTACTTACCGAAAAACCCCGCTGATCGCAAAAGCCGTGAAACAATTAGACGAATACCTATCTGGGGAAAGGAAAGAGTTTGATCTGCCGATCGCGCCCACCGGGACGCAATTTCAACAAAAAGTATGGCAAGCCCTGCGAACTATCGATTATGGGTCAACGCTCAGTTATCAGGCGCTAGCCGAAAGGATAGGCAACCCTAAAGCCTGCCGGGCCGTAGGCGGCGCCAACAATAAAAACCCCATTCTCATTATTGTCCCATGCCACCGCGTGATCGGCAAAGACAATTCCCTGACCGGTTTTGGCGCCGGCCTTGACGTAAAGGCAAAATTGCTGGCGCTGGAAAAGGCGCATAAATGATTATAAGCGCCAGCCGCCGAACCGACATACCCGCTTTTTACTCAAAATGGTTTGTCAACAGGCTGCGCGAGGGCTTTTTTCTCACGCCCAATCCGCGCAACCACAAAAGCGTCGGCAAAGTGCTTTGTTCGCCGCAGGCCATTGACTGCATAGTATTTTGGAGCAAAAATCCCGCGCCCATGTCAGACGCTTTTGCCTTGATAGACCGCTTGGGATATAGATACTACCTGCAATTTAGCCTGACCCCCTACGGGCGCGACATAGAAACAAACCTGCCGGAGAAGAAAGCCCTTGTCAAGACTTTCCGGCAAACTGGCAAAAAAATCGGCGCGGAAAGGCTCGTCTGGCGCTATGACCCGATCATTGTCAGCGAGCAATTCCCCCCGGAGCGCCATGTGGACGCCTTTCGCCGGTTGGCCGGCGCCTTGTCCGGTTACACGCAAAAATGCGTCATCAGTTTTGTTGATTTTTACGCCAAAATCAACAAAAACATCGCGGCCTTCAAATTCAGCCAGCCCACCAGCCCCGTCATGCGTTCGGTAGTCAGGGAATTGGCACTGATCGCCAAAGAAAAAGGTCTGCGCCTTTTTGCCTGTTCGGAAGGGGAAGATTTCAGTTTTTGCGGCGTCAGCCCGGCTTCCTGCATAGACGGCGAAATTAGCGGAAAGCTTGCCGGCCGTCCGCCGAAAGCAAAAAAAGACCCCGGGCAAAGGCCGCTTTGCAATTGCTTGGCAAGCGTCGACATCGGCATGTATGACAGTTGCGTCCACGGCTGCGTTTATTGCTACGCCAACATAAATCAGTCCGTCGCTTTAAAAAACGCCGCCCGGCACGACCCGGCGGCGCCGTTTTTGTTTGGCGCGCCGCTTCCCGGAGCCGCAATCAACTAATTTTTATGCGGCGGCCAATAAATCAGGCAATGCGGCAATCTTTGCCCCGGATCACTTTCTGTGCCCGGAGGCTGCTATGCTCATCGCGTTTTCCCGGGCGGCGCCTGTTCCGTAATTTTCCCGCCGGCAAACATAATGCTTTTTGCCGTTTATTTTTTGCTTTTCATATTGCGCAGAATATCCGCTATGGCATCATTATGAAAATCTGATAAGAAACATAGATCCTGAGCGCCGGCCTCATATTCCAGCAAATTGTCAAAATTAAGTTCAAAGGTGCGGTTTAACAGGCTCTTTGTCATAGCTAAAGAAACATAAGATTTTTTGCATAAAGTTTTCGCGAATTCGTCTACCGCCGGCAACAAGTCATCGGCCTTGACAACTTTTGTGATAAGGCCCAAATCCAACGCTTTATTGGCGTCAAATTTTTCCGCCAGCATAGCCAATTCTTTCGTTTTAGCCAAGCCGATAAGCCTCGGCAGATTATATAGCAGGCCGCAATCAGGTATTAACCCTATATTGGCGAAGGGCAGGCCAAATTTAGACGTATCGGCGGCAAATCTGAAGTCACAGCAACAAGCCAGGGAAAGGCCGCTGCCGGCGACGGCGCCGTTAATCGCGGCTATAAAAATTTTGTCGCTGTTCATGATTGATTTATAAAGAGGAAAAACATTGCGCATCCGTTTGCGGCCGGCGTTTGATCTGTATTTTGTCCCCATTGTCGCCGACAAATCAGCGCCCGAGCAGAATCCGCGGCCTTTGCCGGTAACAACCACTACCTGAATATTGTCGTCTCTTTCCAGTTCGATAAGCGCCAGCCTTATTTCTTCCCGCATGACAAAATCCATAGCGTTAAGCACGTCGGGACGGTTAAAACTAAGTGTGGCTATTTTATCTTTTTTCTCAACAATGATCGTTTCATACATAAAAACCCCTCCCATCGATAATTCGGCACTACAATACGGCGCCTTGCCGCAACCCTCAAGAACAGCTCTCCAAGAGCGGGATTTTGCATCAGGCCTCTCCAAGTAATTAGAAAAATTCAGCAAAAAACCGACAAAGATGAATCGCAAAAGCTAATAGAAAGGCAATTCAAGCGGATAGATAGGATCCGAAGGCGACATTTGAAGAAATGATCGGCGTATTGCGGCAAAACATTCAAACAAGTGCATTTGCGCTGCCGCCTTAATTACCGGAGAGGCCCATTACACCCAGAATATATCAAAAATCCAAAACTACCTCTTCGTAAGCTTGTTTCATCGTTTCAAAAAACTCGTCGAAATCTTCTTCCTCGTTAGATTTCGCGCCGAGCATTATTTGGCGCGGATCATATTTTTTCATTATATCAATATGTATTTGCAGCGGCGGATCCACTTCTTTCAGATTGTCCGCAATTTTTACGTCCCAATCAATGAGCGCTTTGACTTCGTCAACCGTAGCGCCGGGAAAGAGCATGTCTAAATACATTTCTTTAGTTTGCGGGTGAAAACGAAATATGCCTTTTTGGCAGATAAGCGAAGTAGGTCCTTTGCCAACAAGTTTTGCTTTCTGTCTGGCATCCCCGCCGGTCAAATGGCCTGGCGTGGTGATATAGTCTATTTTTTCAACGAATTTGCCTTTTTCCAATTGCATGATGATTGTCGTTTCGCCTGTTGACGAACCTATGTCATTGGCCCCTCCGCTGCCTGGCAACCGAATCTTCGGATTTTCATAATTGCCGCCTTTGCCGAATATGGCCGTAGTATTAATATTGCCGTATTTGTCGATCTGAGCGCCGCCAATGATGCCGCGGTCAATAAATCCTGCCTGGGTATCGCTGAACAGCCGCCACATTTCATGGATCATGAGCGCGTTCTCCGCCGTAGGATTGTCGGCAATGGACCAGGGTACCCGGCGCGATATCGCGCCTACGCCGCCGCCCTCATAAACAAAAATCGAATCTTTCGCGTGAGTATTCTGCGCGATCAGGGCGCTCATCATGGGAAGTCCAATGCCGATAAAAACTCTTTCGCCGTTTTTTATCTCGCGCGCACAGGAAACAGCCATCAGCTCTTTTATTGAATATTTTTCCGCAATCATCTTTTCGCACCACCTTCATAAGCCAAAACAGGGATATTATAATTGTCCCTTTCCATTTTGGCAAGTTTTTCCAAGCGGTCTTTGCCTATTTTATTCAGGAACGCGTTCCAATCTTTAATGTCCAAAACCCATTCTTTCAGCCATTTTTCAAAACCTTCCTGCGTTTTGTTATACAGCATGAAATTGCGCCTGAAAGGCAAATCACACCAATAATAGCCGGCAGTCCACATAGGATGGCTGCAAAACGGTATTTCTACAACAGCGTCCACGCAATAAGCCGGTATGGCGGTAAGATTAGGCAATTTGCGTATCTCGCGCGTCGAAACGATCTCCTCGCAGGTCAAAACGACCTTCTTCGCGGCGCGGGCAAGTGTCGGATCATTCATCAAGATGCCCCATATCTGACCGTTGCCCGCAGTATCGGCCTTTTGAACATGAATAAACACCACGTCCGGGCTGGCGGCGCTGACAAGCGCCACCGGTTCATTAGTGAACGGATCGTCAATAAGTTTTATTTTATCGTTGTACTTGGGAATATCAGAACCGATAAGCGATTTGGTCGCCATAAACGGAATATTCATTGACGCCGCCAAAAACCTTAAACTCGCTGAATAGTTGCTATATTCTTCGATTTCTATCTTTACCGGCACCCCCTTTTCAACCGCGCGGCGATAATTCAGCCCGCTCCCGACCGATCCTATCCAAACATAGGCGCCCTCTACCTTCCTTACGCATCCGGCGCCAATCAAAATATTGCCTATATCCATGATAGATGTGGTCATAAGCGTTAAATCTTTTGCGCCTTGCCTGATTATTTCATAAAGGACCGCAAAGGGGTCTCGCGCCCCCAAGCCGCCAAAACTCATGGAACTGCCATTGGGCAAATATGTTTTTACTGCTTCCTGTAGACTCGTTTGCTTATCTTTATCGCTTCTCATAAATTATTCCCACCTCCGAAATCATTCAAGAAAGACCGACAATCGGCCAATATATAAGCATCCAGGCCAAAACCAAAACAAAGAGAACGGCAGTAAAAGGAACGCCTATCCTAAACATGTCTCCTGGCTTAAAAGCTTCCGTGCCATAGGCGATCATAGTATTCGCCGAATTGACGGGGGTAAGAAAAATATCGTGCGCCATTATACATGTACCCATGAGTATGCCAATAATTGGCAAGGACGG
>JAISLQ010000079.1 GCA_031290885.1 Acidaminococcales bacterium | reverse complement strand
AAGCCGTTTTTTCTATTTTTTGGCCGTTTATATCAACTTCGCCCTTTTGACCTTTGGCCGCCCAAAAACGCCGAAATCCCGCGCCGCTCGCGATTGCCCACGAATGACCGGGATTGACCACGTTTTGATCAAACTAAATGATCCGTTATAGTCGTCTTCTTCGTCGTCTTCTTCGTCGTCGTCGTCGACTTCACCAGTAAGATTGTCGCCGCTATGCACGATGCTGTTGTCTTGGAACTGCTCATTGCAAAAATATACGGCATCGATCAGTTGCTTATCAAAGCCGAAAATAACGCAGGAAGCGTCAAGATCTATGTCACAGCCCGATGCGGCCGGCGTCCACCCCAGCCCCATGACTACTTTGCGCAAAGTTTTTCCGGCGGTTTTTTGCAGGGAAATGCTTTGCCCTTTTACGAGGTTTATCGACTTCAGGCCGATGTTTCCCCGCGCTGCCGGCTGCGTCTCCGCAGGGCTCGCGCTGTCGGCAGCGGCTGCGGGTTTTCTATGCCATGTAAAGTTTACCGTCATGCCTTCACCTTCTCCAAAGTTATTTTTCTAAAATGATGCCGGCCGGCGCAAAAAGACATTTTGTCCTTCCAAGACCTTTGCCGGGGCTGCTTTGCCGACGTTCGCGCCGTCGACCAATTGGCCGAGTTCTTTATTTCCCCCTCAAATCCAGAGGAAATCTTGCTTTATTAAAGATCGTAAAAGCCAAACTCTTTAATTTTTTTGATTTTCCAGCCGTCTTTTTCCTCCACAAGGGAAAAATGCCAAGAAAAGTCGCTGCCTTTTTCGGTAATTTTTACTTCTGCGGTATTGGCAAAAAATATGCTGCGCGAAATTTCTTCGGTAAAAGAAACTTTCGTTATATCACCAAAGTGATCCGTGAAAACTTGGAATATAGATTTTAATTCTTTGTTTTTTTCCGCATATTCTTTAATTTCCGGATTGAGCAATGCGGCCAAAAGCAAATTTTTCGGTTTTTCAACAATAAGTTTGCTGAAATCAAAGGATTTTTCGTTAATTTGTTCGGCGAACGCTCTTACCGTCCCTGACGGTGAAGAAACGAAAGTATCGTAAATTTTGGTAAGTACGCCTGCGGATGCGGCGCCGGCCACAAAAGTGAGATTGAACAACAACAACGCCAGCAATGCAGGCATAATGCGTTTCGTCATCATTAAACACCTCTGTTCTTTTGTACAATTTGCCTCCCGGCGGGAAGGTACTTTGCCCAAACGCGGTACGGAAAAGACAGTTTATAGTCCCTCCATGACCTTTACCGGGGCTGCTTTGCCAACGTTCGTGCCGTCGCCCAATTGGCCGGATCCGTTTTTTCCCCAGGCCCAAAGAGTACCGTCCTTCTTGACAAACAGCATGTGGTCATAGCCTGCGGCAACGCCGGCCACACCATCCGCGACTTTTGCCGGGGAGAGTTTGGCGGCGTTCGCGCCAACGAACAATTTTTCACCCTCCCAAACCCAGAGGGTACCATCTTTTTTAACGGCCAATATATGCGAGTTTGTTGCAGCGACACCGGACACGCCATCAATGCCCTCCGTGATTTTTATGGGGGCGTAGATTGTTTTTACGACACTACCACTAACGCCAGTTACGCGGTAATCTGCCGACCAAGCCCAGAGGGTACCGTCCTTCTTGACAAACAGCATATTGTCAGGGGCTGCGGCGATGCCGGCTACGCCCTCCGCGAGCTTTACCGGGAAGGTTCTATTAATGTCAATGCCTCTGTTGTGGGGCATCATCCCATTATTGGAATATGATATAATCTCAACCATTTGCCCATTTTCGTTGTCTCCCCAAGCCCAGAGGGTACCGTCTTTCTTGACGGCCAGTATATGGCCGAAACCTACGGCGGCGCCGGCCACGTCTTCCATGAGCTTTATCGGCAGGCTGCGGAGCGCGCTCTCGCCGTATTCATTATCTTCCCAAGCCCAGAGGGTGCCATCCTTCTTGACAGCCAGCGTGTAGACGTATTCGAGGCCGCCGTTGGCGGCGCCGGCCACATCTTCCATGATCTTTGCCGGAAGGTTGTTAACTCCTCCCAAAAACCAGAGAGAGCCGTCTTTTTTAACAGCCAGGCTCCGCATAGCACCTGCGGCAACGCCTACCACGTCTGCCATGATCTTTCCCGGAATGTTCCTGCCAACGTTCGTGCCATCGCCCAATAGGCCGGTTTCGTTATCCCCCCAAGCCCAGAGGGTACCGTCTTTTTTAACGGCCAGCGTGTAAAACGCGCCCGCAGCGATGCGGGGCATGTTTCCCTCGCCCTGCGCCGGGGCGGCGACACTCGCGCCTTCCTCCGGCAGCCGGCCTTGCCAATAGTTCAATATATCCGCCGTAACGTCGGACGCGGATGTCCGCGCGGATTTTTCCAGCAAAAGGTCGCAGGCTTCGGCTGAAGTTCGGCGGCGCAGGCTTTCGTTGTCGGAAAATTCCGTGATGAGCTGGCTATCTTTGACTAAATCGCGCGCTTCTATCCTGACAACGCTCTTCGCCCAGGCGCCGCTGGCGTCCTCGCCGCTTTCTATTTTTATCTCCCCGAACACGGCGATTTTTATCGCGACTTCTTCCTTCAGCCTCTCGCGCATTTTGGCCATAAAGTCTTCAAAACTCGTCGATTGATCCGCGAAAAGCGATGCAAGCTCGCTTTCCCCGCCGCCGCTCACGGCAAAACCGACCTTGCGCAAAGCGTCCACATAAGCTTGCCGCACTCTCTCCGCGCCCGCCGCCTCGCCGCCCGTCCCCCCTCTTACCCTGATAAACACGCTGACGCTGGGTTTTACCTTGGTTTCCTGAAATTCTTCCTGCCTGGCCGTTTGTACTATCTTCTTGACCGCTTGCGCGATTTTGTCCGCGCTGACCGTTGCCTTGCCGAAAATCAAAATGCCTTTCGCCGATGTTTCCTTGCGCAAAACCCTGAAATCTTCCACGTATTCCGCGTAACTTTCCGCGATAAGAGCGGTTTGTTCAGCCGACAATTCCGTAATGGACAGGGCGGCTTTTTTCACGCCTTCTTTTTTGGCGTTGGCGATGGCCTGGCTTTCCGTGCTTCCCTCGGCGCGCACGGCAATTTCCATGGACGCCGCTTGCGCCGGCGCGCCCGCAAAGGCCAAGAAAAAGCAAACTGCCAGAAAAAGAGCTATTTTGCGCATGATTTTACGCCCTCCCCGCGAACCGGAAGATGATTTTGCTCGTGCCTTCCGCCCCTTCCATGTTTACACCGTCGCCCGTCAAACCGGGAATGGCTTCGCGCAGGGCATCCTGCAGCGCGGGCAGGCTGGTATAGGCGGTTGTCTCAATAAAAAAGCGGTAAGCGCCTTCTTTGGTCATGACCTTACGGATAACGTCGCAGCGCGCCTCGTGCAGGGCGTTGCCAATGCTTTGTCCTTGGGCGTTTGCATCGGTTACGTTATGAAATTCCAAAATGACTTCCAAGTGCCTAACGCCGCCGCGCTGCTGATCCTGCATGGTTTCCAGCGCCAGCTCGGCGAGGCGTCCGGACGCCTCGCGCAAAGCCTTCTCCTTGGCCTTGCGGATCGCTTCCGCCCGGGTGGTGCCCACGTCTTCCACGTATTCAAAATAAGGGTCAACGTCGTCGTTCTCCGCGCTGATGATTTCAAAAGAAGCCCGGACGGTAGCTTTGTATCTATCTCCTGCCCCTGTCGCTTCCTCTACTTTCAGATCGCCGCGCACCAGCGCCCTGGCCGTGGTCTCGTCGCGCAGGACGGCCCTTAGCGCGTTGTTCTGCGCGGCTTTGGGCAGCGCGGCGTTTTTTTCTATGTTTTGCAGCAACGCGACGTTTTTTACCACCCGAAAGCCGGTCAGTCGCAAACGCGACTGCAAATAGTTGTTCAGTTCCTCAAGGTCTTCCTTTTCGCCGGCCAAGTTTTTGCCGGTAACCGCCACCGCCACCGTGCCTCGGTCGTCGCGGCTGGCGGCGAGGGCTTCCTGGATGTCCTTAGGAGCGGCCTTGATTTTTTTCTCGTCGGCTTCCAGATCCAATTCGATACAAAAAATATCTCCTTCCTGCCAAGTTCTAACGACTTTTTTCACGAAAACATAGCCGCTGGATTTGGTCATTACCCAATCCACCTCGGCCATGTGATTTACCACCAGTCTCTGGGCGTCAACCGATACGCTGATCTTTTTTTCCACAAACATCCGCATGGCATCCTGGCGCGCTTCTTCTTCCGCCCTTTTCAGGTTGCCGTTAATAATGACGGCACGGCCTTGGGAGATTTCCGCAAAAGCGGCGGCCGGACACAAGGCAAAAGAGGCGAAATAAAAAAGCGACATTAAGATTATCCCGAAACACGCGGAAAAGCTGGCTTTCTCTTTCATGGGTTACCCCTTTCTCTTTCCTTGTCCGGAACTTTTCTGCGAACCCAGATCGGTCGCCAGAGTTGTCAAAAGTTCCATAAAAATGTCGTCTCGCGCTTCGTCCATATTAAAGCGGGCGTAGTTGTGCAGGATATGTTTGTCGAGCTCTGCCTTTTCGCCCGTTTCCACCGGCGATTTTTTCATCCAGGCGCGGTAGACCATGTTGACCAGAGCGGTGTTTTCCGAGCGGGAAATGTCTTTCCAAGCTATGCCGCTGACTTCTAAAGTAATGGGGTTTTCCGCTTCCGGCATGGTCAATTTCCGGCGTCCCATCCCGCCCGCCACTTCCGTCGACCAAAGTCCGGTCGCGGCGTCTTTCTTCCAATTGCCGCCCAAGGCAGGGGGGAATACTGTCCGTCCCGTGGTTTTTTGATAAGCGGAAGTGAACACGCCGGCCAAAAGCTCTTTTATTTTGCCGCCGGCGCCACCGAAAAGTTCTGCCGCCTTGGCACTCAGCAAGATATCCTTTACCTGGTAGGATTCTCCCAACGAGCGCAAATCCAGTTCATCCACCGTGAAAACCCGGCCTTTTTTCTGCGCGAAACTTAAATCTTGGAGCAGGGTTTTAGCCACGCGGACAAATTCCGCCCGGCGCGCCTCTATGCCCACCGACCGTCCCTCGGCGCGCGCGATGCCGTAACCGCGCAACGGGACGGTATAGAGTATGCGCACGCTGCCGTCGGTTTTGGATGCACTGCAAATCATCAAATCCAAACCGCAAAAGACAAATTCCTTGGTATAATCTTGGCCGCCGATAGTGTAGCTGCGCGCCGAAACGCTTTCGTCGGCGATAAGGGCTATCAGCCCCATCACTTGTTCCCGCGCGGCCGTCGTCTCATAGCCGGCGGATTCTGTGCGCAGTTTGAAGGGCAACAGGCCCTGCGCGTCCAAAGCGCGCAATTTCATGCCGATCTCGTCCGCCAGCGTTTGCTTTACCGTATCATCGGCTATTTTCGCCGCGCCGGCGGCGGTTGGCGGGCTATCGCTGAAAATTTCGTAAACTTCGTTCGCCCAACTGAGGTTGGCGGGCGCGCCGCCGGGGGCGGCGGCGGCGGCGTGCCGGGGCAAAATGCCCCAAAATAAAAAAAGCAGAAAGAAAAGCGAAGTTTTTTTCACTGTTTATCACCTTCCCGCCGTGCAAATCCCCAGTTGTAGGCAAAGCGCACGGACATGCGATTGTCGAAATAAGCATTTTGTTTTGTAACGCGCCAAACGCCGCCACGTTCCTGTTCCATGACGGCGACAACGCATATTTCGCTTTTACCGGGCGCGTCCAGGCGCAGGACAATATCCGGCCGCCCCATCTGGCGCAGGGTTGCTTCGCCGCCCAGCGCCGGCCAGGGGGCGGACGAATTTTTATACGCGTAGAACAATACGCGTTTCAACTGTTCAATATTGTTCAGCCGCATGTAGGAAAGAGGAGACGCGCCGCTATCGATGGACGAATCAATAGCTCCCTCTTTCCCGTCTTTTGTTTCATAAAAGCAGCCTAAGCCCAGGGCGGGCGGCGCGCCTTGGGCGCGATGCCAGTTGAGGATGATTTCCGGATCGTTGCACCGCCACTCGGCCCAGGCGCCAGCATTGTCCAAAACGATGCGGGAACTGTCCGCGTTAAGCGCTTCCGCGTCCGCGATGCGGCGCTCCAGCGCCCATTCCATTCCTTTTTCCGCATAAAGCGGCATGCGCAGGATGACGCGAACGGAACCGTCATACAAATATTCCGTCTTAAAGACTTCCGATCCCTTTACCACGCCCGTTATCCTCTCCCGGACGCGGGGATTTTCATCAATGATAAGCCCTGCGTTGGTAGAAGGGCTGATTTTCAGGTTTCTCGCTATCAGCAAAAGGTTGCGGTAGGCGAAGGCTTTGGCCGCGCTCAGTGCCATGAGCCGCCCCTGCGCGGGCGTTACGGCCGAGGGCGGCGGCAGCCCGATGCCCTCGGCCTCGATAAACCCGTTTTGCCAGTCTATGCCCTGCGCCCAAGCGCCGCCGGCGAAAAGCAGGCACACGCTCAAAAGGCACAAAATAGCGCCGGCAGATTTCACTTTCAGCACACACATTACCGCCTTTGCTCGGGGAAAGAGACTTTGTTCGGTGGGAATTTATACTGTCCGCCGAAGGGGCGGCCGCGATGGGCGAGCCGCCTTGGCGTTATTGTTCCCTCAACCTTTGTCCATGCTCTCCACGGCCTTGAGGGCATCTTTGTCACTGGGCGTCGTAACGCCGGCCCGGCTTTTATAGTCGGACACGGCCGCGTTGTAGTCTTCGATGGCTTTCTTTTGCGCGGTCAAAATGTCTTTAGCCGCATTGACCGTTTTGATGATGCCGTTCAGTTTGCTGGCGATAGCCATGTCTTTCAGGCCGGCGGATGCATCGGCGACGATCTTGGGCGCGTCAAGGGCGGCGGCGAGCGTGAAGCCGTATGCCACCACTTTGAGATTTTCCGCCGTCTGCACAGCCGATTTCAAGGCGGCTTCTTCCGCCGCGTCCCTGGGCTCGGCGAGTTTCGCCTTCAGTTGCTCCGAACTCGGGCTGTTGCTCTCAAGCGCCTTATAACTGTCGCCGATGTTGGAGTTCTTGCCGCTTTTAAAGTCTTCGATCGCCTTTCTTTGCGAAGCAATTTTTTCGGGCGGAAACAGTTTCACGCTTTCGGCCACAAGCACTTTTGCCCCTTCAAAATATGATACCGAAGCGCTCAATTTTTGCAAAAGTTCGTTTTGCCGTTTGCTCAGGCCGTCTACATCGACGGAGGAAGACGAAGACTTGCTTTTGCCGCCGCCTATGCCGGGAATGCCGGAATAGACAGTGCCCGCCGAAACAAGCATGATTACGGCGAACACGGGGATGATGATTTTTTTCCACATAGTAAAATTCCACCTTTCAATATTTCAATTTTTTTACGGGCGCGCGGTTTTTTTGTGTTACGCGTTTTCCGTTACAAACACCACGGACAGGTTATCAAAAAAACGGCTTTTGGCGTTTTCCGCCAAGATGTAATCGGCATCGGAGGAAGAGATGACCGGGTTGGCGTTGTTGCCGTCCAAAGTTACCGCTTTTACGATCAAGGGATTGCCGCCGGCCCGCTCCTGTGAGTCCAGGCTTTGCGAATAGTCAAGCATGCCGGGATTGCCTTGCCTGGCGACATCCACCTGTGCCGGCGTGTAGATCGCCCTTTTGCCGTTATCGTACAAAGAGGGGGTTGCAACCGCTACCAAACCCATTCCCCGACAGTCAACGACTACGCCGCTGTAGGCATTTTGGCGCGGCGGCGCGGGCGGCGGGGCGGATTCCGCTGCGGCTGGAGCGCGCGGCGGCGGAGAAGACGGCGCGGGAGCCGCTGCGGGCGGGGCTTGCAGGGTAGTGATGGTGGGCGGCGGCGTCTCGGGCACCGGCGCGGACGGCAAAGCGAACGGCACGGGCGGTTTGACCTCCTCCGCCGACAGCAAGCCTTCCAACAGGCTGCTGGCGCCAAAAAGCGGTATTTGCATGGTTACCATATAAGCCCTCTCGGCACCCTCGCCATCCCAGCCTTCCGACACGATGGTCGCGCCTTTGAGCACCGCCATCACCCTGGTTCGGACTATGTCGTTTTCCGCCATTTTATTGGCGGCCGTCGTCGTGCCATCGACCTGGACGCCCTGGGCTGTTTCGGCAAGCGCGCGGTAGGCGTCGGCAATGGCGGCGCTCCTGGCCATCAGCCGGGATTGCGCAGGGTTTGTGTGTTTGGGGTTGGGGGCGCCGAACCCGGTCGCCGTAACAGATTTGTTCACCCAGTCGACTTGGCCTTGCGCCAGAGCCGGCTGTCCCGGCAAACCGGCCGCAATGGCAATTGCACAGAAAAGAAACAAAAAAAACTTTTTCATCAACTAACTCCTTCCCAGTTTTATTTAGGCAAAAAACGCCTTTTCAACTGTTTTTTACCCAGGAATGCGGCTTTTTCCCTTCTTTGCGGGGACAGATCCCCGGATCCGGACGGCCGGATGTTTTAGACTTTTGAATTTTTTTGCCGCAAACCGTACACATCCATTGCTGCATGCTGCTGCCAGCGCTCATCTTCATACCTCCTCATTGTTTTTCGCCTTTGTGCCGCTCATAACATATTTGATTACCAACACGATGGCGCCCAAATCGTCCGCCTGTCCGAGCAGCGGAAGAAGATCCGGTATAATGTCGATCGGGCTGACAACGTAGGCCGCCCCGCACAAAACCGCCAAAACCTTTCTTACTTTCATGCGCGGCTGTTCACCTCCTTTAGTTCGGGAAATTTCTGCCCGCGTAAACGATCGCGCTGATGCTGCTCTTTAGGTTCGCCGGACGGCTGAGGATACGCATGTTGCGCTTAAACGGCACGGCAGTCAAGGTTTTTACCGTGAAACTGTCATCGGTGTAAACCGCCAAAAGCGTTTTGTCCTGAACGTTGCCGATGGAAATCTTGTCAATGTTAATGCTGTTTTTTCGGAAAAATTCTTCGATCTTTCCGTTATTGGCAGGATCGCCCGTACAGTTGACGACTTCTATGCTGGCCGCCATGCTGACCGGCGCGGAAGGCGCGGCAGCGGCCGGCGGGGCGGCGGGAGTGGGCGAAACGGCAGAAACCGGCGGCGAACTCGGCGTTTGCGCCACGGCGGCGGGCGATGGACGCTTTTCCTTCTGCACGCCGATAAAAGCGAGCAAAATCAGTACGGTAAGGCCGATTTTCCAAACCGTGGAAAATCGGGCACTTTTCCAAAGCCCGTACAGCCCGGCTGGGAAAAACACAAAGAGCAAAAGCATAACCAGCCATTTTTTGTCATGCCATTTGCTGCTTGAACTTTCGCTTCTCTGCTCTTCGCTTCTCTGCTCTTCGCGCCTGTTCTGTTCTTCACGCCTCTGTTCCTCGCGCCTCTGCTCTTCGCTCCTGTCCTGCTCCTCACGCCTGTTCTGTTCCCCGCCGGCAGGCGGGGACGGTGTTTCATAGGTTATGCCCTTTTTCCGACAGTATTTCATAATGTATTCCCGTACCTCTGCGTCCGGCAGTTTGTTTTTTTGGGCTTCCGCGAGCAAAACGGAGAAGCTGCCGACATTAATGTGGTTGCCGGATGCCATGGCGGCAAGGTCTATCTGCTCGTCCAAGACCGACAGTTTAACTTGCAGCAGGCTTTCGTCATATCTGCCTCTTTTTTCCTCGTCGCACAACAAAGTGCGGCACTGTCCCACGAGATATTGGGCGGCGGCCAGTTTGGCATCTTTTTTGGCGATGCTTTTCAGTTCTTTGTCCTTTTCTTCCGTGACGGCAGACAATTTGGACAGCTTGGCATTATGGGGCATAGACAGAAAATCGTACAGGGATTCGTACTCCGGACTGACAATCACGAGCTTTTCCCTGATGCCGTTCATAACGGACGTATCCAAAGGCTGACTTTCTATGGGAATAGGAAGGCGCGCGAGGATTTCCTCTTTTGCGATGCCCGGAAACTTGTTAAATAACTCATCCACCGCTTCGCGTGAGATTTTTGTTTTGCCCTGACAGATAATTTTGATGAAGTTGTCCAGCCGGGCATATTCTTCCTTCTTTTCTTCCGCTTTCAGCCTCTTGGCTTCCGCTGCTTCCGCCGCCCTCTGTCCGCTGTCGCCCATGACCTGCTTGATGTCGGTTAAAAGATTGAGATAGAGGCTGAATTGCGGGTTAATGTTTCTTTTTTGCGACCATTCCACCTGCTTTTTCTTGATGGCGTCGTTTATGGCGGTTTGGTTCGTTTCCGGCGGGTCGTAAGGCAGTTCCAGCAACAGGTAATAGTTTTCGCGTCTTTGTTCTTCCGGCATCGGCGGCCCCTCGCTTTTCCCTTTATAATAGCTCCTATCAGCTGACCTTCATATTACAGCTTCGCAACTTGGCTTCTGCCAGTTCCTCGGCGTTTATGACGGAAGAAGTTTGGATGGTGAGATGGATCTTACCGTTTTGAGACAGTTCTACGGCCTCCATATCCAAGCGGCCATCCTCGCTGAGCTTGAAGGTTACTCTCAAGGGTGAGCCGGCCGGCATGTTTGGAGGTATATCCAGTACAGCTTGACCAATCAGTATGTTCAAGTTTTCATCCCAAGGCACATTCTTTTCACCTATTTCATTTTCCAGAATTTCCACTAGGACGGTTTTCTGATTGTTTACCGATGTGCAAAATTCATCAGACGCTTCGCAAGGAAGACTGGTATTTTTCAATATGAGATTGCAGACTGATTTATTCCCTTTATTATCATAAACGTCAGTACCAAAGCTCTTGCTGATGACATTGGTGATGGTTTTGCCCGCGCCTTTTACCGCGTCGACGGAAAAGCCCAAATTGCCGGCCACTTTCTGGGCGGCCTTTTCCATTACCGCTGCGTCCACTTGGCTAACGTCTTTGATGTCCTCGGCCTTTTTCCCGGTGGCCTCCGCGATGGCTTTTTTCAGTTCCCCGTTGACCATCAGGTCGTTGCCGAAAATGGCGGCACCTTTGGCCACGGCTTCGTCCGGGTCAAAAGAATTGATCGGCACGGAAAACTCTTTTTTCAGCCGTTCGCCGACCTGCGGCATTTTGGTGGAGCCTCCCACCAGCAGTATTTCGTCAAACTTCTTAAACCCTTTTTTGGCCGCTTCCGCCAGCATGTCCCGGGTAAGGCTTATGGTGCGTTCCAACAGGTCTGCGGTAATTTCGTTGAATTTTTCCCTGGTAAGCTCCGTTTTTATCTTCGCCCCGCCGCCGATAAAGGACGCCGGGCACTTTTCACGGGCGGAAAGGGTCTTTTTGCTGTTCTCCGCCAAGTTTTGCAGTTCCTGATAAGTGTCCAGTTCGGCGAGTATGTTGTCCTGCTTGCCGGACTGCTGCCGGTACTGGTCGGCGAAGTAACCGATCAGGGCGTCGTCCCAGTCCTTGCCGCCGAGGTTGTGGTCGCCGCCGGTAACGATGACTTCTATTTTCTTATTGCTGACCTCTATCATGGTAATGTCGAAGGTTCCGCCGCCCAGGTCATAGACCAAGACAACTTTGTTCTCGTCGTTGGCTTTGCCCCAGGCGATAGCCGCAGCGGTCGGCTCGGCGAGGATGCTATGGACTTTAAGGCCGGCGATCTCCCCGGCCTTGGCCGTCGCTTCTTTCTCGTTAATGCCGAAATAAGCCGGGCAGGTAATTACTACGTCCGTTATTTTCTCGCCGGCTTCCTGCTCGGCGTCCGCCACCAATTTTTTCAGGATATAGGCCGATATTTCCTCGGCGCGGTAGGTTTTGCCCTGATAGCCGAAAAGATAGTTCGGGTCGCCCATGGAGCGCTTGACAAAAGACACCACGGCGTCAGGATACATTTTGGAGTTTTCTTTGGCGGTTTTGCCAATGACCACATTGTCTCCCTCGTCAAAAAAGACTACCGATGGGGTGGTCAGGTCGCCTTCGGAGTTCTTCAGCACGACAGGTTTGCCGTGCGTGTCCAGACAGGCGATACAGGAATAGGTAGTACCAAGGTCAATCCCATAGATTTTTTTTGCGTCGCTCATTTTACTTCTGTTGCCTCACTTTCCGTATTTGAATTTTTATATCTATAAACATTAACTATTTCCTGCCGCAGAACCTGCCCCTCCCATACATAGCCTTTGCCGGCGATATCGGCTATTTTTTTGTCTTTTTCCGCTTGGTCGGTGTCAATGACCTTTAAAATTTTTTGCCGTGCCGGGTTAAAATCGCCTTCCTCGGCAAAAGGCTCTATGCCCTGCCGGTACAACACATCGCCCAAATCATCGGAATAGCCGGTTATTATATTCAGAAGTTTTTCCGTTTCCAGGTTTTCCGTATTTTTGCAAAGGGATAGGAATTTTTCATTGCGGTCTATAAGGGTTATTAAATCAAGCGCCATTGGTTTCAGCAGATTTTTGAGCAAGCCGCGTTTGTACTCCTGGAGTTCGCGATGCAGAAGATCGATAGTTTTTTCTTTGTGGGCATCGTACTTTAATTTGTCCGCGAAATTGTCCAAGATGTTTTGCTGCCCATCGGCTATAGCGCAAAGTTTTTCCTCTATCCGGGCAAGCCCGCTGTCTTTTTCTGCCGCAACGTTCCCTTCCGCCGACACAGGCGAAAGCTCCAAGACGTTTTCTTTTTCCGCGCTTTCAAGTGTTGTCGTGGCATCCTCTTCCGCTGCGGGAGCAATATCTTCCGCTGCGGGAGCAATATCTTCCATTGCGGGAGCAATAGTTTCCGGCGACTTATTTTCTTCGTCCATTTTTAAATCCCCATCCTTTCGTTAAAGACAAGTTAACAATAGTAAAAAATTGTTAACCATAGCAAGGCCGCGCCTTTGCATTAGGGGCGGAAAACGTGTTTTCCCAGTTTCCGTAAACTCCCCCAAAAAGGAACGGCGCGGTAAAAACCGCGCCGCTATTGGCAAAAAAATATCCAGGATAACAATTTTTTACTATTGTTATCCCGGATTTTTGGTAGAATATCAAATGTGTGAAAAGCCGTATTGAATACGCGAAATCAAATTATTAACGGCACGTTAATATTCTAATATATATTTTATAATATGGCAATACATAACAATCAAAAAATTTGCAAGCGGGGGAATGGTCAATGGCGGCGGCGGAGCCTATCAGGAAAAAGGACGATGTGCGCAAGATGGCGGAATACTGGCTCGCCAAAGGCAGCAGGAGAAACTACTTGCTTATTTTTCTCGGCGTCTACAGCGCCTTGAGGATAAGCGATTTGCTATCCCTTACCTGGGACGACATATACGACTTTAAACGGGGAAGGTTTAAGAAGCATATAACCATGACGGAACAAAAGACCGGCAAGAGACGTGCCATTTTCCTGAACGGCTTCATATTGCGCATCTTGCGGGCCTACCGGAAAGACCTAAAGGTTGTCGATGCCAAGGATTGCCTTTTCAGCGGGCGCGACAAGCGCTCGCCCGTCAGCCGGGTAAGGGCCTGGAGCGTCATCAAGGAAGCGGCGAAGGCGGCAGGGGTAAGCGGGAATATTTCCTGCCATTCTTTAAGAAAGACCTTCGGCTACCATGCCTGGCAAAAAAAGGTTTCCGTCGCCGTCATCATGGAGGTGTTCAACCACAGTTCTTTCGCCGTTACCCGCCGCTATCTGGGCATAGCGCAGGATGAGCTTGACCGGGCGCAGAACACCGTATTTTCTTCCTGGCGGGACAGGAAGAAACGGACGCGCCCCAAGATAAAGCAAGCCTCTTGAATATATCCGGTGGCGCCCGTCATCAGGCCAGCCAAAAGCAAGAACAAAGCCTATGCTGTTTATAAATAATTACGCCGCCTGCTGTTCAAGAAGCATCGCGCATAAAGGGGCAAGCGATATAGAGAATAGTTTGCCCTTGACAAAAATAGTTACAAAAGTTATTATAAAATCATTAAATATACTTCATATTTATAAATAATGACAGGCGACATTTCAACAAAAACGATGAATTCAAAGGCAGGTAAAAATCAACATGGAAAAGACTTCTTCCAGTTCCAGGATAGTAATTTCAGAGGTAATGATGCCGAGCAAGGCTAACGTGGCCGGCAATATCCACGGCGGCGAGATCATCAAACTGATGGATTCCGCCGCTTATGTTTCGGCCAGGCGCTATGCCCGTTCCAATGTAGTAACGGCGCGGGTCGACGAATTGGAGTTTCATTTGCCTATTTTCATCGGCGATCTGGTCATTTGTACGGCCCAAGTAGTTTATGTGGGGAAATCCTCCATGGAGGTAACCGTCAGCGTGGAAGTGGAAGACATTGAAAACGGGACGCCGCAAAAAGCTTTATCGGCGTTTTTTACTATGGTGGCCATAGATAAAAAGGGCAAGCCCCATATTCTTCCCGAATTGATTATAGAAACGGAAAGCGAACGCTGGGCTTTCACGGAAGGGAAAAAAAGGCACGAGGAACACAAAGGCCGCAAGTGCCAGTCTGATTGATTTTGTTTCAATTTATTTTTTCGTTTGGATTGTTCCTCCGCCAATTAAGCATTGCGCAATGATTATGCGGAAATTGTGCTTTTATGGGGACAATTGGCCGGCTATTGCAAAACGCGCAATGTCTGATGGCATTTCAATTTCCATAACCCGGTTTGCGAACGAAAATCCGGCCGCCCGGACGCGGCGCCCATGCCGGCGCCGGCCAAGATTGCGGCGTTATCAGCCGCCTGACACAATGGCGCCGCTTGCATAACTTTATTTATGGCCGGCTCAACTTAACATTTTCATCAGGTTGACCATTTCCATTGCCGACATGGCCGCGTCGAAACCTTTGTTGCCCGCTTTAGTGCCGGCGCGCTCGACCGCCTGCTCTATGTTGTCGGTGGTCAGCACGCCGAAAATTACCGGCAGTCCCGCACTCAAAGCGACTTGGGCAATGCCTTTGGCAACTTCCGCGCATACAAGGTCATAATGCGATGTGCCGCCGCGAATGATCGCGCCAAGGCAAATTATCGCGTCATATTTGCCGCTGGCCGCCAGTTTTTTCGCGACCAGCGGTATTTCAAAGGCACCGGGAACCCAAATCGTCGATATAGAGCCTTCGTCGGCGTCGTGCCGCTTCAACGCGTCCAACGCGCCGCTCAGAAGCTTGACGGTTATAAATTCATTGAACCGCGACACGGCTACGGCGAATTTAAATCCTTTGGCAGAAATGTTGCCTTCAATTATTTTGTTCATCTTTTCATCTCCTCAACTTAACAAAGTTTATTGAAACTGATTATCGCGCTTTGCCGCAAACGCTTTTGCCGGCGCAACTTTACCCCTGCCTCAATATATGCCCCATTTTTAAATGTTTGCAGGAAAGATAGCGGGCGTTATATTCGTTGGCCGGAATTTCTATGGGCACTATTTCAGCTACTTTTATCCCATATCCGTTAATGCCCGCCCTTTTTGCCGGGTTGTTGGTCAAAAGGCGTATGCTGGTTAACCCAATGTCTTTTATTATCTGAGCGCCTATCCCATAATCCCGCAGATCCGGCGCAAATCCTAACGCTTCGTTGGCTTCGACCGTATCCAACCCTTTATCCTGCAACGCATAAGCCCGTATTTTGTTTGCCAGGCCAATCCCCCGCCCTTCCTGCCGCATATAGATAAGCGCGCCTGTCCCCTCCTTTTCGATCATGGACATAGCTCTATGAAGCTGGTCGCCGCAGTCGCAGCGCAAAGAACCAAGCACGTCGCCGGTCAGACATTCGGAATGTACCCGTACCAGCACATCTTTTTGCCCGTCTATGTCGCCTTTGACCAATGCCAGGTGGCATTGGTTGTCCAAATCGTTTTCATAGGCAAACAGGCGAAAAATCCCGTATTTAGTGGGCAGGTCGGCTTCCGACACGCGCCTGACCAGCTTTTCGTTTTCCATTCGGTAGGCGATTAGCGCCGCTACCGTAATCATCTTTATATCATGCTTTGCAGCGAATTCCACCAATTCCGGCGTTCTGGCCATTTCACCGTTGTCGCTCATGATCTCGCAACAAATGCCGGCCGGTTTCAGCCCGGCCAAAAACGCAAGATCGACAGTTGCTTCCGTATGCCCGCTTCGGCGCAAAACGCCGCCCGGCCTTGAACGCAACGGGAAAACATGTCCCGGCCGCCGGAAGTCTTCCGGCCTGGCATTGTCGTCAATCATTTTTAAAATAGTATGCGCCCGCTCGAAGGCCGATATGCCGGTAGTCGTGTCCACATGGTCCACCGACACCGTAAAAGCTGTTTCATGATTGTCGGTGTTTTTGCTTACCATTTGTTTCATATCAAGCTTATCAAGAATTTCTCCCGCTACAGGGGAGCAAACCAGTCCGCGGGCGTAAGTGGCCATAAAATTTATCGCCTGCGGCGTTACCTTTTCCGCCGCCATAATCAAATCGCCCTCGTTCTCGCGGTCCTCATCATCGACGACCAGTACCATCCGGCCGCTCCCGATCGCTTCAATCGCTTCCGAAACCGTACTAAAACCCATTTTTAACCGCCTCTTCCCAAAACGTATTTTTTGTTAAAACATGCTGGTTGGGATTGCTTCTTTCCCCATTAAGCAATTTTTCCACATATTTCCCTAAAATGTCAGTCTCGACATTTACCGAATCGCCGACTTTTTTGCATCCCAATGTCGTGCAACTTGCCGTATGCGGAATGACAGAAACCTTGAAAAAGTCCGCGCCGGTTTCGCACACCGTCAAACTGATGCCGTCAACCGCGACGGAACCCTTCAAAACTATGTGGCGCAAACCGTCCCGGGGAAGTTTTATCGATATAATATAAGCTATGTCGTCTTTAGAGATTTCCGCAATATTTCCGACAAAATCAACATGCCCCGTAACAATATGCCCATCCAAACGGTCTCCTACCCTGACGCTGCGTTCAAGGTTTACCGAATCGCCTGCCCGGAAATCCGTGACAACGGTATTTTTCGCGGTAACCGGCATGACGTCGACGGTGAAGCTGTCTTTCGCCATGCCGGTTACCGTCAGGCAGGCGCCGTTGACGGCGACGCTGTCGCCTGTTTTCAAGCCTGCCAAAACTTTGTCCGCCGATATTGTCAAACAAAAAGAACGTCCGTTGCGCCGGCTGCTTTTTATTTTGCCGAGTTCGCTTATCAGGCCTGTGAACATAGTTTTCCTATTTCTCCTTGCCTTTTGTTTGTTTAAAATAGCCTGTAACCAAAATATCTTCCCCCGATCTTTTAAATTCCATTTCATCAACCGCCCAGGCATCGGCGACCTTTTCCGAGCCTATGCCGCCGACCGGCCCGGGGGCGGCATGGCCGGAAATTATCTTGGGCGCGATAAAGGCGTAAAGCTTGTCAACAAGGCCGGCTTGCAGCATAGCCGCGTGCAAGGTCCCGCCGCCTTCCGCCAATATGCCGGTCAGTCCGGCGCCGCCGAGTTCAACCAACAATTTTCTCAAATCAACCCGCCCGTTCAGGCTGGGTACAATGAGCAGTTTTACGCCGGGCAGTTTCTCAAGTTCAGCCAGTTTTTCCGCCGGCGCGAGTTCTGTCGCCGCAACGACAGTTTGCGCCAGAGCGTCTTGCAAAAGCCGCGCCTTTAAAGATATGCGCGCCTTTGAATCCACTACTATGCGGACAGGATTGCGCCCGCCCTTGATTCGGCAGGTTAAAGCCGGATCATCGGCTTCAACCGTACCGATGCCGACCATTATCCCGTCATAAGCGTTGCGCAGGCCGTGCGCCGCCTCCCTTGACGCCGATCCGCTGATCCATTTGGAATCGCCGGTTTTGGCGGCTATTTTCCCGTCCAGCGACATGGCGTATTTCATTGCGACAAAAGGCAAAGAGGCCGTAATCCATTTGAAAAATATCTCGTTGAGTTTTTTCGCCTCTTTTGCCAACAAGCCTTCGACAATTTCCACGCCGGCCTCTTTTAATCTTTTAATGCCTTTGCCGGCCACCAAAGGATTGGGGTCGCGCACCGCCACAAACACCTTTCGGATGCCGGCGGCGATCAGCGCGTCGGCGCAAGGCCCCGTGCGCCCGTAATGCGCGCAGGGTTCCAACGTAACGTATAAAGTCGCGCCAGATGCGTCTTGCCCCGCCCGGTTAAGCGCCACTATTTCCGCGTGCGCCGTTCCGGCTTTTTCGTGCCAGCCTTCGGCAACAATTTTATTATCTTTAACCAGCACGGCGCCCACCATAGGATTGGGCGCAACCCGTCCCCGGGCGAACGCGGCCAATTCCAGCGCCCTTTTCATGTACGATTCGTCAATGCTCATAACCGAAAACCACCTCTGCGGGCAAATAAAAAATCACGCCGCCACACCTTTGAAGTAGCCGCATGATCCAAAACCTGCGCGCCTTTTCTCATCCAGACTATACTGTCGGTTTCGGAGTTGCACCGAATCATGCTGCAAAGCAGCTCGCGGACTTTACCGCCGGTAGGGAATCTCACCCTGCCCCAAAGGCTTGTTTTATTTTCTTTTTTTCAGGATAACACATAATGCCCAAAATGGCAAGCCGCTATCATTTTTATCTGTTAATATGTTTTACATGTTCCCTTATATGTTTAAATAAAATTTGCTAAAGTTATTGACAGGCTATTTATTTTATGCCATAATTAGTTGCATATAATATTAGAAATATATATTTGGTATGTATTTAAGAGGGGCTTTTAAAAATAGCGCCCTTGGCGAGTTTTCGGGCAAAGTCCGCAAGCCGGTTCAGTTAAATGATGCTGTTCGCCGGCAAAAACATGGATGAGACAATTATACCGTTAAATGGCTGATTATACCGATAAAGGCCGGATATGAAAAATATCCGGCCTTTATATTTTTCGGAGGCGCAAAATTATGTTTAAGATTTCCCCTGCTATTTACCGCAACCTGCCTCTATCCACTTTCAAGGACAATTTAGCCGCTTTGTCCGGGCTCGCCGGTTTTTTCCTGCTCTGGGAGGTTGCCCCCCGCACCGGCATAATCGACGAGCAGTTTTTGCCGCCGGTTTCAGCGGTGATGGCGGCCATGGCCAAAATGACCGCCGGCGGCGATTTGTTCGTGCATATAGCGGCCAGCGTGCAACGCACGCTGATCGGAATATTTTTCGCGACGATTGTAGCCATTCCCGCCGGTTTCATATTGGGGGGCGCCTTCCCTGCCGCGACTTTGTTTTTGCGTCCGCTGACTCGCATACTCGGCCAAATTAACGCTTTCTGTCTTTTCCCTATCTTTATCTTGTTTTTCGGCATCGGAGAATTGTCAAAAATCAGCATCATTTTCTGGTCAACCATCTGGCCGATATTTTCCACCACCGTCGCCGGGGTGCGGCAGATAGACCCTTTATACATAAAAATAGCGCGTTCCATGGGTACGGGCAAGTTGTCAATTTTTCAAAAGGTAATCATGCCGGGTGCCGCGCCGGTGATTTTTACCGGCATAAGGGCCGGTGCCAACTTGGCTTTTTTGATGCTGATCGCCGCCGAATTAATCGGCGCGAAAGCGGGCCTTGGCTGGCTGATAAAAAATTCCACGGAAAATTTCATCATACCCCGGCTGTTTGCGGCGGCTTTATTGATTGCCGTTTTGGGCATGCTGGCGAATTATCTGATCACCTGCGCGGAAAAAACTTTAATAGTATGGAACAAGGAGCAAAGCCATGATTGACCGTACAAACAATAACATGGAAAGAAGGTGAAAAAAATGGACGCTCAATCTTTAAAAAAAGCGGACAATGTTGTGCTGCTGAAACAAGGCAAAGACAAAATCCAAGCAAGCATCGGCAAGTTTTGGCGCACGCTGCGCGATAACGCTTCAATCTGGCTGTTTTTCATACTTTGGGAGGCCGGGACGCGTTCCGGTTTGCTTGACCGCAATTTTATCACCCCGCCCACTGTCATATTAAAAACTATCTTACAGCTTTTTCAGGACGGCGTTATGCTGGAACATATCGCTTACAGCTTGTGGCGGGCGGCCAACGGCTTTCTGGCGGCGGTGGTGGTGGGCGTTCCCTTGGGGATGGCCTTGGGCGGCTGGTTCAAGTTGTTTGAGCGCATATTGAAACCTGTTTTGAATTTTCTGCACGCGGTAAACCCTTTTTCCCTGCACCCGGTATTTATATTGCTTTTCGGTATCGGCGAACTGTCCAAAGCCGCCATGATTTTCTGGGTCTGCGTCTGGCCCGTCCTGCTCAACACCATAACCGGCGTCCAGGGCGTTGATCCCCTTTATATAAAGGCGGCCCGTTCCATGGGCGTAAGCAAGCTGTCCATGTTTTGCCGGGTACTTCTCCCGGGCGCGCTGCCGGGTATTTTCCACGGAATAAAAAGCAGCGCCGGGGCGGCCTTTTTCCTTTTGGTGGCGGCGGAGATGATTGGCGCCAGCAGCGGCTTGGGCTGGCTGGTCTGGAACGCGCAGACCAATTATCAAATTTCCAATTTATACGCGGCCACTGTCTGTATCGCGATACTTGGCCTTTCCCTGAATTATCTGTTCTCTTTAATAGAAAGAAGGGTCATCGCTTGGAAACCGGCCGATCCGGAATATTAAGCGCAGATAAATTAAATTGAAGGAGGAATGCACATGGCTTTCAAGATTGATTTGGAAAACCCTGAGGTAGCCATAAGAGAGACCCGGCTCGGCTCAATAACCGGGTACAACGGAAACATAGGCGAAATAGCCGCTTGCGCGGAAGGGGCGGGAGGCTGCGCGCTGAAGAACCGCGAAAGGCAGTTCAGCCAGATGAGCGCCTGCAGTTCCGGCTGCGCGCACACTTATTTGACCAGGATAGCGGATGCCGCCATCGTAAACCACGCCCCGGTCGGCTGCATTGCCGACACGACGGTCAACAACGCCGAATACAAGTGGGGACGCAAAGCGCGTGGGCTGGGACGGGCCAACATCCGTCTCATCAATACCAACATGACGGAGAACGATACGGTATTCGGAGCCGCCGAGAAATTAAAAAGGGCCATACGGGAAGCCTACCGGCGTTTCAACCCCAAGGCGATTTTTGTAACGACTTCCTGCGTTTCCGGCATAATCGGCGAAGATATATTGAGCATCATCCAAGCGGCGCGCGCGGAGATTCCCGTCCCCGTCGCCCCGGTGTTCTGCGAGGGTTTTAAGTCGCAGATCTGGGCCAGCGGCTTTGATGCCGTGTTTCATGCCATATTGACCAACATTGTCAAACCGCCGCAGAAAAAATCCAACAAGATGAACATGATAAACTTCACCGGCAGCGCCCGCAAAAAGGTACAGGAAATGCTGGAACGGTTTGGCGTGGAACCTGTGTTCATGGTCCCTTTCAGCACTATCGAGCAATTGGAAAAAGCCTCGGAAGCGTTGGCGACTATCAGTATATGCGGCACTTTAAGCGGATATTTCGGACACGCCCTGGAAAAACAATACGGCGTGCCTTACGTCAAATCCATCCAGCCTCACGGCATTGCCGGCACGGACGCTTGGCTAAGGGCCATAGGCAGTTTGCTGGGCAAAGAAAAAATAGCCGAAGATTACATCAGGGAAGAACACGCCAAAATAGCCGATGAACTGGCCGCCCTCCGGCAATCGCTTAAAGGGACGCGGGCCGTTGTCGGCATGGGGCCAAATTACGCGCATAATTATATAAGGCTGTTGGAAGAATTTTCCATAGAAGTCGTCTGGGGCGCGTCTTGGCATTATGACCCGATTTATGACAACGGCAAAATCCCCCCGGCGGTCCAACATCTGGCGGAATCCGGAAAAGAGGAGCTTCCTTTCAGCGTTGTGGATCAGCAGGTTTATGAGATCGTAAATCTTTTGAACCGCCTGAAGCCCGACCTTTATATCGGCCGACATCCGGGCATGACGGTCTGGGCGACCAAACTGGGCATACCGGCCATAATGGTCAACGATGAGTTTTCGGCTTACGGTTATCAAGGTTTTTTGGATTTTGGGCAAAGAATATTGGATATTATGACCAACCGCAATTTTATCCGGCAACTGTCCGAACATACCCGTATGCCCTATACCGATTGGTGGATGGAGCAGGATGCTTTCAGATTTTTGCGGGAAACCGGAAGGGAGTAATTTGGCGAAATGTCGGAGTTTATAGAACAAATACGCTATGTCTGCGCCTTGGGCAGTTACCATTCGGTACTGGCCATTGAGCGCGCCGTGCCCATATTGCACGCGGGCGGGGGCTGCGGCCAGAAGCTGGCCAGAACGCTTGGTTTGTCCAACGGTTGTCAAGGCTCCGGTTATACGGGCGGCCATTCTATCCCCTGCTCCAACATCGGCGAAAAAGAAGTGGTTTTCGGCGGGGAAAACAAGCTGCGGGAAGTCGTCGGCAACGCGCTCAAAGTCATGGACGCCGATCTGTTCGTCATCCTGACCGCCTGCACCTCGGATATCATCGGCGATGACGCCTTGGAAATAGCGCGCCGTTTTCAAAAAGACGGCTACCCGCTGGTGGCGGTGGAGACAGGCGGATTTAAAGGCACTAACTTTTTCGGGCACGAACTGGTATTGGACGCCTTGATCGAACAGTACCTGAAACCGGCCGGACATACAGAGCCGGGGTTGGTAAACGTCTGGTCGGTCGTCCCTTATCAGGATCCTTTCTGGATGGGCACCTACAACGAGATAGAGAAGTTGCTGTCTCTTTTGGGGCTTACGCCCAATATCATCTTCGGCCCCGGCCCAAAGCGCGGCATCGCGGCTTTGCGCAAAGCGCCGGCGGCGCAGTTCAATCTCCTGATATCGCCTTGGGTCGGCCTGTCCAACGTAAAACGCTTAGAAGATAAATTTGGCACTCCTTATCTTCATTATCCGTCCCTGCCCATAGGTCCCTCGGAAACCGGCAGATTTTTGCGCGCGGTCGCCGAATACGCCGGCATTGAAGCTAAACGGGCCGATAAAGTTATCAAAAACTTGGAAGCGCAATATTTTTATTTTATTGACCGCGCCTCCGATTCTCTGCTGGAAACCCGGCTGATGCCGCGGCGCTTCCTGACGGTGGCCGACAGTTTCTATGCGCTGGGCCTGGCCAGGTTTTTGATCGAGGACATGGGCCTCTTGCCGGAAACGCAATATATAACCGATGGCGCGCCGCCAAAATATCAACAGGCGCTGGCCGACGAATTTAAAAATTTTGCCGGCGGCATAAAAGCAGAGGTAAAATTTTTAAGCGACGGCGGCGAGATACATGAGGACATACGCCGAAAATCTTTTCGGGCGCGCCCCCTTCTGTTAGGCAGTGCCTGGGATCGTGTGCTGGCGCAGGAAATAAACGCTTATCAGCTTTCAGTATCCACCCCCGTAAGCAACCGCATGGTGCTTGACCGTTCCTATGTAGGCTACAGCGGCGCCTTGCGGCTGGTGGAAGATATATACACCTTGGTGCTGGAAGATTATCAGTAAATACCGGGCAAATTAAATTTAAAGCAAAGGGGCGTTAAGACATGGCTATTGGCAAAGGAAAAATTTTTGTAGGCGTTTTAGGCGTTATAGTGGCCGGCGGCATTATCTACGGCGCCAATTTCGCGGCCAAACCGATAAGCGGCAGCGAAGGGGAAAAAGGCGCGGCAGTTGACGAGAAATTGTTCCCCATAAAGACTTGGTCGCGTACTAACTGCGAGGCTACCCCTTGGGTAATCGCCGACAAAAAAGGTTTTCTGAAAGAAGAAGGGCTGCGCATTGTTTATACCGGCGACACACAGACCAACCAGCGCATACCATCGGTATTAAACGGCGACAACGACGTGGGGACGTCGCATCCTAACGGGATAGCGGTCGCCATCGCCGGCGGCGCCAAAATCAAGGGCACTTATCCGCTGGGCATCGACCCCGCGCCGGAACTTGATCCCAAATTGCGCCACATGAATTGGTACGTAAACCCCAAAGAACACCCGGACATTAAAAATTTCAAAGATTTGCTCAAACTTGATGGGAAATTGAAGTTCGTTACTTCTACCCGCAACACTTGCACAGACTTTCTGACCAACAAAATTGCCGACGCTAACGGCGTGCCGCGCGACAAAATAGAGTTCGTTACTATGCCGGACGTACAAACGGTACAGGCGCTAAAGCAAGGCCTGATTACCGTCGGCGCGGTGCATCCCCCTTATTACAAATCAATGGAGCAAGCGGGCATGGTAAAGATCGCCGACAGTCTGGACGCGAAATTAGGAACGGCGGGCGGCATGGGTTTTTATTATTTCAACACGGAATTCATCAATAAAAACCGCGATGTTATCAAGCGGTTTGGCCGCGCCATGACCAAAGCGCAAAAATACGCCAACGAACACCCCGAAGAAGCGCGGAAACTTACCGAAGAATGGATAAAAGTACCGGTCAGCGCCACCCATTATTATGGCGGACGGGTAGAATTTGACGACAAAGACGTGGAACCGTGGCTGGAAGAGCTTCGGCGCAACAAAGTAATACCGCAGGATTTTAAAGTAAGCGACGTAGCGGAACACGTTTTCCAGTAAAGGAAGCACAAAAAAGCGCAAATCCCCGCAAGCCTCGTAAAAAGGCTTTGCGGGGATTTGCGCTTTTTTCGGACTTTTGCCGCCTTGCGGATATGGATAGCATCCGCAACCAACTTTTTACGTTCTCTCGGCTATTTGCTTTTTTATCTCGGTGATAAACTCTTCAATGTTTTGCTGCCCAATATCGCCCTTTTTGCGCTCCCTTACCGAAACTGTGCCGTTTTCTTCCTCTTTGTCGCCGACAATCAGCATGTAAGGCACTTTTTGCATCTGCGCGTCCCGTATTTTATAGCCGATTTTCTCATTGCGCTCATCAAGATAAACGCGGATGCTTTCGGCGGCCAATCGTTGGCGCAATTTTTCCGCGTACGCAACATTGCGTTCGGTAATCGGCAATACGCGTACTTGCTTGGGCGCGAGCCATACGGGAAAAGAACCGGCATAATGCTCAATAAGTATGCCTATAAACCGTTCTATGCTACCGTAAAGCGCGCGATGGATCATTATCGGGCGATGCTTTTGCCCGTCCTCGCCCGTATAGGTCAAATCGAATTTTTCCGGCATCTGCATATCAAGCTGGATGGTGCCGCATTGCCAGGTACGTTCCAGCGAATCTCGCAAATGAAAATCAATCTTGGGACCGTAAAAAGCGCCATCGCCAGGATTTACTTTGTAATTCAAGCCATAATCTTCCATAGCGGCGCGCAAAGCCTGAGTGGCCAATTCCCACACGGCGTCGTCGCCCATGGCTTTTTTCGGTTTAGTGCTAAGTTCCACGCTGTATTTCAGGCCATACACGCCATAAAGCCGGTCAAAAAGTTTTATGACGTTTTTGATTTCGTCTTTGATCTGGCTTGGCATCATGAAAATATGCGCATCGTCTTGCGTGAAGGAACGCACCCGCATAAGTCCGTGCAGCGCGCCGGACAATTCGTGCCTGTGCACTTGTCCCAACTCAAACATGCGGACAGGCAAATCACGGTAACTGTGATGCCGCGAGCGGTACACCAATATACAGCCGGGGCAGTTCATTGGTTTAATAGCGTAAGGTTCTTCGTCTATGTTTGTAAAATACATATTGTCCCGATAATGATCCCAATGGCCGGAGCGCACCCATAATTCCCGCGTCAGGATGATCGGCGTCTTTATCTCGTCATAGCCGAATTCAAAATGAAATTGGCGGGAAATAGCCTCGAT
>JAISLQ010000078.1 GCA_031290885.1 Acidaminococcales bacterium | reverse complement strand
TTTTTGCCCCCTCAGTTTTCTTTGGCCAGATAATCTACGAAAATTGCCGGCGTAACCACTTCGTCCGGATTGAGTTCGCCTGTTTCGACTATATGCTCCACTTCCGCTATAACAAGTTTGGCGGCTGTCGCCATGAGCGGATTGAAATTCCTCGCCGCCCCCCGATAAACCAGGTTGCCTGTTTTGTCCGCTTTATAAGCTTTGATAATGGCTATGTCCGCGCGCAGCGGCAACTCCATGAGGTATTTTTTGCCTTCCACTTCGACGATTTGTTTGCCTTCCTGCACCGGCGTCCCCACCCCTGTAGGGGTGAGGACGCCGCCAAGTCCAAACCCGGCGCAGCGTATCCTTTCCGCGAGGGTGCCCTGCGGTATGAGATGAACTGTCGTTTCCCCGCTGGTCATTTGCCTTCCCGTTTCCGGGTTTGTCCCTATGTGCGAAACATAAAAGCGCGAAATTTGCTTGTTGCCTACGAGATTGCCCAACCCTTTGCCAACAAACGACGTATCGTTCGCGATAACGGTAAGGTCTTTTATCGGCCTCTTACTTAGTTCTTCAAGTATAAAATTCGGGCTGCCCGCATTGAGAAAGCCGCCTACCATGACGGACGCGCCGCTAAAGACCAAGTCCGCCGCCCGCTCCACGCTTATTATTTGTACCGGCATTTTTCGTCCTCTCCTTAAAAAACAGCTATATAAAAAACCGCGCCCATTTACCCTTGGCCGACAGCCTCGCCCGACGCTTCCCGCGGCGGCGCGTAAATTACTATGAAAGAGGCTTTGTCGCTTTCGCAAACTACTTTATGGCGGCAACCCGGCGGGAAAATAATAAACTCATCCTTTTTCAGCGTTACTTCTTCCCCGTCGCCGGTTATCCGGAGTTTGCCTGACAGCATGTACATGCATTGCTCAAATTCCGTATGGGCATGCGCCTCGGCATGCCCTACCCCGCCCATCTCGCCGTAGATCACTTCCACATGGCGCGCCCCGTCCTTAGGGCCTGCCAAGCGCCGGTTGAAAGTATCGCCGTGCCCCGGCGGCGAATAAACCGGCAGATCGCCCAAACAGACTTTTTTATATTTATGCATAATAAATTACCTGCCCGTTATTTCTTTTGGCTGGCTTTTACTTTACTGAGAAAATCCTCGCCAATGTTTTTGCCCAGTTTTTCATGTACGCCGGCGGACGCCCCTATCCAGGCCTCGCGCTCTTTGTCGGTCAGGACGTGCACCTTGCCGCCTTTTTGTTTTATCTCCTCCACGTCTTTTTTGCTGGCCTCTGCCACTACGTCATGGTGTTTCTTTTCCGCCGTTTTCAAATGCTGCATTATCTTTCCTTTCAGGTTCGCAGGGATGTTGTCGATAAATTTTTTGTTGGCAAGCTGCGTTATCACGGTAGAATGAATGAAGGTGTCCAAATAATACTTGGTAACTTCAAAAAGATTTCTCTCCTTGATGGAAATAGGGCCTATATCCGCCGCGTCGATCATGCCCCTTTGCATAGCGATAAAAATGTCCCCGGCCGGCAAATCCACCGGGGAAGCGCCGACTGCCAGCCAAATGAGCGAACCGTCGCCTAAGCTGCGCACTTTCATGCCCTTGGCGTCGCCCGGCAAAACGACTTCCTTGCCGCCGGTTATTATGCTGTAAGGACCGGTAGCGGCGGCGGCTACGCACACAATGCCTTTTTGTTCCAGCGGCTGCCAGATTTCCTTGGCCAAGTCGCCGGTCAGAAACTTGTTCATGGAATTTACGTCATTAAAAAGGAAAGGCAGATCGAAAGTGGTTACTTTGGGACTGATTGCCGCCAAATACCAATTGGCGAGAGAGATCATCTCGACATCGCCCCGGGCTACCGCGTCCAGCGCCTCCGCTGGCTTGTAAAGCTGGGAAGCCGGGTAAAGTTTCACGTTTACTTTGCCTTTGAGATCGGGATCCGCATCGACTAACTTTTTAAATGTTTCGGGGACGACCGACATGGTGCCGTTAGCCGGCATGTCGTAAGACCAGCGTATATCGATCGCCTTTTCCGCCGCCTTTGGGGCGCCGCCGCATCCTGACGCCAAAAGCGCCCCTATAAAAATAATCAGCGCGTACATAATATACCTATCTTTGCGCAAACAAAACATGGTTATTCCCCCTCTTAATTTGTTTTTTTATCATACCCGCGCGGGCAGCCAGGTACTAAGTTCCGGCAGCATAATGATCACGCCGAGAATTATCAGCATGACAATGACGTACGGCAAAGCGCCTTTGGCCACCGCCGCAACCGGCGTGCCGGTCGAGCCGGACAGGGCAAAAAGATTCATCCCGATCGGCGGGGTTATTGTCCCTATCTCCATGTTTATGGTGTAAATAACCGCAATATGAAGCGGATCGAACCCCAACTGCAACAAAACCGGATAGATGATGGGGATGGTGATGAGCATGATGGAAATGACGTCAAGCAGGCAGCCAAGAAAGAGCAGCAACACATTCACCGCCAGCATGAAAGCCAGCGGGGACAGCCCTATATTGACAATCCACTCAATTATTTCATTGGACACCTGGCTGATGGTTATGATATAAGCGAACACCATCACCCCGCTGAATACCACCATGATCTGCGAAGACGAAACCGCGCCTTCCGCGAATATCTCCGGCAAGTCTTTGAATTTTATGGTCTTGTAATAAAATATTGTTATGACAAGGCAATAGGCCACCCCGACCGCCGCGCTCTCGTCCGCCGTAAAAACGCCGCCGTAAATGCCGCCAATGATGATAAGCGGCGCCAACAGAATGAGAAAGGACTCTTTAAAAGAAGCCGCGATCTCTTCTAAAGACATTTGCTCCTTTACCGGCCTGCTCACCCGCGCCGGCCCGGCCCAGAAACAGGTGAAAACAGCCAGCACGGCGGTCGCGAACAACCCGGGCAGCATGCCGGCCATAAAGCACTTGCCGATAGACTGTTCGGTAATGCTGCCGTAAACAATCATGGTCAGGCTCGGCGGGATCAGTATGCCCAAAGTGCCGCCGGTGGCCAATATGCCGCAGGTAAACCCTTTGTCATAGCCGTACTTGACCATATACGGCAAAAGTATCATGCCGAGGGCGGCGGCATTGGCCAGGCTGGAGCCGCTGATCGCCGCGAATACGGCGCTTGTTATTATGGCCGCTATCCCCAAACCGCCGCGCAGGTTTTTAAAAACGCTGTTGGCAAATTCAAACATATATTTTACCAAAAGCCCTTTGGACATAATAACGCCGACGATGATAAAAAGCGGCAGCGCCACCAGCGAAAAGTTGTTCAAGGAACTGTACATGATATGCGAGACAGTAGTCATGGAAGAAAAATCAAACAGGTAAAAACATACGGCCGAAGTCAAAGCGGCGCTGAAAGCTACCGGCAGGCCGGTTATCAGGAAAAAGACAAACAAAACGATCACGGTCAGGATCATTTGCCGCTCACCCCTTCCCCGCGCGCGTGACTTTTAATCTTGTCAGTTGTAACGAAAAGCAATTCGATAAATCTTACAGTAAACAGTACGCCGCCCAAAGGCATTATCGAATAAGGGATCCAGAGCGGCGTCTTGGCCAAAGACGTGGAAGTTACCCCGGTTTCCAGCGCGTGCATGGTCAGTCTGAAGCCGCTGTAGGTCAATATGAGGCCAAAGGCGACGCCCAAGACGACGTTAAAAAGGTCAAGATAGTTCTGCCACTTGGCCGGCAAAAGATCGACCACTACCGACAGCCTTATATGCCGGCTTTTTTTCAAGACCTGGCTCGCGCCCAAAAAAGTCGACCAAATCGTGGCGAAGATTATAAATTCTTTCGCCCAGTAAAAGGAATGGTTAAATCCCAGCCGCGCCACAACTTCGACAAAGGTCAGGACAAACGCGGCGGCAATCGCCGCCGTAGCGATTTTTCGCTCTATATCGTCCCAAATCATCAATAGCTTTTTCAATTTTTACATAACCTCCGCTTGCCGCCCTATCCTGCCTTTTACATTCTATTGGGCAGCCAGAGCACGATTTCCGGGAAAAGCAAAAAGATAATCATGGATATGGCGCAAGAAATCAGCAAAACCGCCGAACCCCTGAAAGCTGTTCCGAGTGGTATTTTACCGACAGAGCTGACGATAAACACATTAAGGCCGACCGGCGGCGTAACCAGCCCCATTTCCACCAGGACTATGACGATGACGCCAAACCATACCGGGTCAAAACCCAGCGTCTGCACAACCGGAAACACCATGGGCAGGGTCAGCATCAGTATGGCGATCTGGTCCATTATGCAG
>JAISLQ010000077.1 GCA_031290885.1 Acidaminococcales bacterium | reverse complement strand
CGCGCCCGGCGCCGCTTTGCCATTGCGATCGATATGGTTGATTTTTGCCGCAAAAATGCTGAGAAGCCCTTGCTTGCAAGGGCTTCTCATTGTATCAATATAATATTGACGTTTGTTTTTGGCGCGCCCGGCAGGACTCGAACCTGCGGCACCCAGCTCCGGAGGCTGGTGCTCTATCCGCTGAGCTACGGACGCGTTTTTATCCAGAAACATTATTGGCAGCCTACGGGGGCTATTTGTCCATAATAACATAAATTCAAACAAAAATAAAGGTTTTACTGCATTTTTATAGAATGTTTTACCGGGAAACATTGAAGGTGGGGGGATTTTTATGGGGCAAATTATCAAATGGCACAATGAAGCCATCGGCAAAAAAACAGTCGCGGCTTTGGAAAAAAATCATTTCACCGCCGAATACGCCGCAGACAAGGCCAACGCGCTTGTCCGCGCCCTGGCGTCCATACCGGCCGGCAGCAGCGTTGGCCTCGGCGGCTCGGCATCCAGGGATGAAATCGGCCTGACCGCCGCCCTGAAGGAACGCGGCGGCCGGATTTTCGATCCGTTCGCGCCCGGACTGACCGGCGAGGAGAGCCTTGCCGAACGCCGCCGCAGTTTGACCGCCGATGTGTTCGTAACCGGCAGCAACGCGGTAACTCTCGACGGCCAGCTAATCAATGTCGACGGTACCGGAAACCGCGTGGCGGCACTCGCTTTCGGCCCGGGCAAGGTAGTTGTTATCGTCGGCGCGAACAAAATCGTGCCGGACATCCAAACAGGGCTCAAACGCATCAAGGCGATCGCCGGGCCGGCCAACAACAAACGGCTGAAACGGCCAAATCCCTGCGCCGTAACCGGCGTATGCATGGATTGCGACAGCCCGGAGCGCATTTGCAACATTACCACGATTACCCATAAACGACCGCGCCAGAGCGACGTGCACATTATAATAGTGGGCGAGCCGCTCGGCTTTTGAGATAACGCGGGCGGATTGGCCGAGTCCGCCGCCTTTTCCCGGCGAAGCCGGGAAACAGGGGTTTTGCCGTTGACGCGCAATGGGTCGAATGTCCGCCCGGCGCAACGGAAAGGGGCAATTGACCGAAAGTTTCGCAAAGCAAAACATGTCCCCGCCGGTTAAAGCCGAGCCCGGGCTCGGCTTATTGGGGCATGCCGACGAGCTGGATGATAAATATTTTATAACCGGCCGGCAGGCTGAGCAGGCCGTTCAGCGCGTCCGCGCGGTCCCTTTTCACGACGTTGCCGATCCCGGCCGATGCGCAGTAAAGGGCGGCGCTTTGGTACATGCTGCCGATATGCAGCCCGGAGAACTCATTGCCGGCGGGCGCCGCGTACAACAAAGTTACCGGCGCTCCCCCCATGCGCGTGCGGACGTCCGGCAGTTCCAGCGCCAGCTCAAGATCATGGGACGCGGCGTTGTAGCGCCAGACGCCGCCCTCGAGCGCTACGTAAAGCTCGGCGTCTTGTCTGTTCATGCCCGTAGGCACAGTGCGATAGCCCCCTTTTGCGCGGTTGATCCCCCAGGCCGCCCAAAGAAGGTTGGACAGATCCTGCCGCGCAATGGGCCGCTCGCTGAAAGACCTGGTGCTTTTACGCAGCCATAGCGCTTCCATTATCGTTTTGCCGCCGGTTTTTTCCGGCGCGGGCAGGGAAATTCTTTTTTCCGCCGCCGCAGTGTTTTTCGCGGCATAGGGCTGACAGGCCATGACGCCCGCGATACACGCCGCGAAACCCACGATCAGCAAGTAACGGATTTTGTTTTGCATGGTTGACGCCTCCCCGTTTGTTATTTATAGATTCCCTGAAGAAAGATAAGCGTCCGCCGCCTTGACGTCGGGAATTTGCGTCGTTTTCGGGCAAGGCGCGCGCCGCCTCCCGGCGCCGAGCCAATCCGCCCTGATTGCCCGGCCGACTGCGGGGCGCTTTGGCGTCAATATTTGAATTTGGAGGCCAGCACGGTAAGGTCTTCGGCCATTTTGGCCAGCATTTGGCTGGAAGACGCGATCTCCTGCGTGGAAGCCGCCTGTTCCTCGGCCGCCGAAGACACATTGGTTATTTCGTTGAGTATGGTGTTGGCGCCATCGCTGATGTCGTGCGTGGCGTTGACTACACGCTCGCTGTCTGCCGCCATTTTCTGCACAGAAGCGCTGATATCTTGGATTTGGCCGCTTAAAGAATCGACCAGGGATGCGATCTCGACAAAAGCTTGCCCGGATCCGTTGACCTTTTCCACGCCCTGCCCGACGAGGCTTTTCTGCCCGTCCATGAGGCTGACCGTATGCTGGATGCTGTGGGTGTTCTTGGCTATAAGCTCGTCAATTTCATGGGCCGCCTTGCCCGATTCCTCGGCCAGCTTCCTTACTTCCTCGGCAACGACGGCAAACCCCCTGCCGTGTTCGCCCGCGCGCGCCGCCTCGATGGCGGCGTTCAAGGCCAGGAGATTGGTCTGGCTTGCTATGTTCGTGATCATTTCAACTATTTCGCTTATTTTATGCGAACTTTCCTGAAGATCGTTTACCGCCCCGGTAATTTTGGCCGTGCCGCCGCCGACGGCGCCTATACTGGCGACGGCGGACTCAACGTTGCCGCGGCCGTCATGCGCCGTCCGCGCGGTTTTGCCGGCGGTCTGGGCAACGGCGTTGGACGTCTCGGCCACCTGCCGGATATTGGCGGCGGTGGCCTCAATGAGATGGCCGGTGTCGGTTATTGACTTGAGCGAGCGTTCGGTGGCTTGCATTATTTTAGAAGTAGAACTGGCCACGTCGCTGGAAGAGTTGGCCGTCTGTTCGGCGTTGGCGTTCAGCTCCTCGCTGGAGGCGGCGATGTTTTCGGCTATGCCGCTGAGGCTCTGAACCGCGCCAACGAGGTTTTTCTGCATTTGGTTGAGCGCGCGGGCCAAATCGCCAAATTCGTCGCGTCGCTTTTCCAGCTCCGGCGGCAGCCGCTTGCTCAAGTCGTTGTCCGCCATGGAAAGGGCGGCGGCGGTAACGGCGGCCAGAACCTTGGTGATGGCGCCGGACATATAAAACCCGAACGCCACTAAAATAACGGACCCGAACAAGATGACCGCCATAATTATCCTGACGGAAACCGCATCGTCAGCGGCGCTCTCCTTCATGGCCTGTATGTTGCCGGCTTCCAGAAAAACCAACAGGTCGTCAATTGCGTCCGTATAAAGGCGGAATTTGCCGGCAAGTTCCCTTTCGAGGTAATCGTTGAACTTGCCGATGGCATCTTCGGACGAACGGGCAATTTCATACGCTTTCGCGTTCGCTTCGGCGTACTTGGCGCGAGTTTCCACCACTTTTTGGCGCAGCTTGGCCTCGGACTCTTCGACAATTTCTGAAAGCTCATATTGCTTAAATGATTTGGCGGCGATATCGTGGGCTTTTTGCAAATTTTGGTCAAGCGCCCGAATTTTCTGCGGATTGTGGGCCAGAGCCATTTCCAGCACGGTAGCGTGAGCGAGCCAGACGGCGCTTTTCAAACTGCTGAGGCGGATAAGCGGGTCGGTGTAATTTTTGTACTGATAGGCGTTTTGGGCGATGTTTTTGTCCATGTAATATTTGCCCGTGCCGCCGAGGGCGATCGCGACAAGAAGCGCGAACGCGACAAGTATGAGAACCTTGGCGCGCGTCTTCAAATTTGACATTTTTTATTCCTCCCGTTGGACTGTCCAACCAACCGCGTCAATTGCAGGCCAATTAAAAATGGGAGGAACGATCTTTGCCGCGTTATTTAGAACATCTTGGACATCCCGATTTTTTCTTGCGGTAAAAATTCAATTTTTCATCCGCCGGCGCGAACCAGTTTGCCGACACATTCTATATGCGCGGTCATGGGGAACATATCGACAGGCAAGAATTCCTCCGCCCGGTATTTGCCGGCGAGCAGGGCCACGTCGCGGGCAAGCGTGAAAGGATTGCAGGACGTGTAAATGACGACGCGCGGGTTCAGCTTTATGATGCCCTCCAACGCTTTGCGGCTCAGCCCGGCCCTCGGCGGGTCAGCGAACACAACGTCCGGCCTGGCCCCTTGCCCGGCGAGCCTCGTCAATTCGTCCGACACGTCGCCGGCGATAAAGCGGACATTTTTGAGTCCGTTTATCTCGGCGTTTTCCCGCGCATCGCTGACGGCGTCGGCGGACAGCTCCACCCCGATAAGGTTTTTGGCGGCCCGGGCGATATAAACGCTGCCGCTGCCCGTGCCCGAGTAAGCCTCAATTACCGTTTCGCCGCCGGAAAGCTGCGCCATGTCCGCCGCGGCGGCGTAAAGCGCGCCCGCCAGGAGGCTGTTGACCTGAAAAAAAGATTTTGCGGAGATATTGAAGGAAAATCCGTTCAGCCGGCCCGTTATTTGCGGCTTGCCCCAAAGGCAATGTTCCTTGCCGCAAAGCGCGGCGTTCCCCCGGTCTTTTTTGACGATCGCGGACACGCTCGTTATTTGCGGCACCGCTTCACGCAGATCCCGCAAAAGCTCAGGCAGGCAGGGGATGTTTTCGTCCCCGACGACAAGCGCCGCCATGACTTCGCCGGAAGCGCCGCCCGTCCGTCCCATGACATGGCGCAAAAGGCCAGTGCCGGCCGCCTCGTCGTAAGGCACTATGTTGTATTTGTTCATCCAGGCGCGCGTTGCGGCGGCGATTTGATTGTTGGCCTGCTGTTGAATGAGGCAATCCCGGACGTCCACCACTTGATGGGAAGCGCGCGCGTAACAGCCGATAACGGCGCGCCCCGGTTCCCCGCCCACGGGGAAAAGCATTTTATTGCGGTAGCGCCAGGGATCGGCGCAAGAGAGCGCGGGCAATACGTTAGGGGCGGCAAGGCGCGCGATCCGCTCCAGCGCGTCCGCTATCTTCACGCGTTTTGCGCGAAGCTGCGCCTGATAACTTAAATGCTGCAACTGGCAGCCGCCGCAGCGCCCGAACAGGGGGCAAGCCGGAAGGACGCGTTCAGGAGACGCTTTGTCAATAGAAACAAGCTCCGCGGCGGCGTAAGTTTTTTTGACAAAACGTACGCGCGCCCGGACAATTTCGCCCGGCAAAGCCCCTTCCACAAAAACCGTAAACCCCGCGATACGGCCGATCCCCTCGCCGTCGCCGCCGATGCCCGTAATGGCTACGCTGTGTTCCTCACCCGATTGACAAGGCTTTGTATATTGTTTGGTCATTGCCGCATCCTTTATGACATGTATTGTTGCAATCCGCCGGGAGCTTATTTTTCTTCGTTGCGGTCGATCGAAACTATTTCCCGCATGCGTTTTCGCAATTCGTTAAGCTTGTACGGCGCCTGGTCGGGGCATTCCCGCCCGGTCGCCGGTTTTTTCTTGTAAAACCAAACAGACAGGATGAAAAAGAAAAAGGTCAGGAACATGCTCAAATATATGACGCCATGATAAAACGGCCAAATGACAAGGGGCCTTTCCGCGTTCAGCGACCACCCGAACGCGCCTTTGGGATTTGCCCGGTAGACGCCCGTCCGGCTGCCGGCAGCCTTGATTTCAAAAAATCCGCCGCCCAAAGAGGAAATTTCCTCGCCTTTTTGTTCCCGGTAGCCCCGGCCGGCGACCAAGAGGCCGTCGGTGCTGAAAAGCACTCGATTGCCGGCATCGGTCAAAGTAATGGCGCTGACGCCCGGATATACGCGCAAGGTGTCTACGATCGGTTTAGGGTCAAGGACGGCGTAGATATAATTAGTCGCGCCGGCCCCCCCGTTGGCGAAGGGGGCGCCGATGGCTACGCCCTTGAGCGGCGGTTGAAGAAACAGCGTTACTTTTTCCATAAGGTCGTGCTGGGCGGTCAAGCCGATGAAATCAACGCCGGACTTTTCAAACAGCTCGCCGGCCGAGCGGACGATAAGCCCGCGCTCATCCGTGATGAATACCGCCTGCCAGTCGGGATTGGCGGCAAGGCAACGCGCGATTGCGTCCGGTTCCGGGTAATAGCCTCCGGTTTGATATACTATATTGAGCAAGGCGTCCAGTTGTTTTTCCTGCCAGACGGCGACAGCGGCGGCGGCGCTTTCCGCAGTTTCCCCGACCGCCAACCCGTTCAGGCGGTTTTCTTTGCGCACGGACTCATAGCCGCGCGCCAGAAAAACTGTCAGGACGAGGAAAAAAACGCACAAAAACTTGCCTGCCCAATTATACTTTCCGCTGTCGCCTGTTTTTTTTGACAATATTTCCACCACCAGAAAAATTCGGAAATTATAATTGATCCGCAGCCGGCCGGAAAATACAGCTAATGCTTGCGCTCTTTTCCGCTGAAAGATAAAACTTCAAACAGGGCGCTGCGGCGCCGGGCGGTAACGGCGGTCAAAGCGCGGCGCAAAACTACGTTAGATAAAGCGATTTTACGGACACGCCGTCAACCGCTTTCAGGGCGTCTTCCAAGCCCTTGATCTCCCGGGCGTCCCCTTCGACGATAAGCGCGATGACCCCCGTGTCCCGATCGTGTCGCGGGATGCCCATGCGCCCACTGATGACGCTATGGTAGTTCCATATTATGCTGTTGAGTTTGTCGCTGATTTCTTTGGGTTTTTTATTGGCTATGCCAATGATCCCAACGCAAAGATCCATTAAACATCCTCCCTTCCGGCGCTGCCGCCTTTGTTGTTAAAAACCGGCGGGCGCGATTGTTATGCTGATGATATTTTATCATAAAATTTACCGGCAAATTGAAAACTTTTTATGAAAAACATACTAAATTGTTTACAAAAGGCGGTTGGGGAAGATACAATACTTGTAGGGGAACCAAAAAGCTGGTTTTAATTTTTCATTATTAAAGAGGTGTTTATTAATGCGTTTAGTCACCCGTTCAGATTTCGATGGCCTCGTTTGCGGCATGTTGCTGAAAGAAAAAGGGATCATTGAAAGTTGGAAGTTTGTCCATCCCAAAGATTTGCAGGACGGTTTGTTTGACGCCACGGACGATGACGTCTTGGCTAACGTGCCTTATGTGAAAGGCTGCGGCTTGTGGTTTGACCACCACGTCAGCGAATCGGAACGGGTGGGCTGGCGGCCCGAAGTGGATGGAATGTCGCGCCTGGCGCCTTCCGCCGCCCGCATCATATACGACTATTACGGCGGCAAAGATGAATTCCCGCCGCATTTCAGCGATCTGGTCATGGCCGCGGACAAGGTTGACGACGGCAACCTCACCGCCGAAGAAATACTAAACCCCACCGGCTGGGTGCTGCTCGGGTTTATTTCCGACCCGCGCACCGGGCTCGGGCGTTTCCGTAATTTCCGCATCAGCAACCTGCAGCTTATGGAGGAACTGATCAACCATTGCCGCAAGATGACCATTGATGAGATACTTTCGCACCCGGACGTAAAGGAAAGGGTAACCCTTTATCATGAGCAGGCGCCCCTTTTCAAGGACATGCTGCTCAAGCGCACGCGCATAGAGGGCAATGTCATAGTTACCGACCTAAGAGACGTGTCGCCTATTTACGCGGGCAATCGTTTCATGATCTACAGCCTCTTTCCGCAACAGAACATTTCCTGCTGGGTAGTCGACGGGCGCGCTAAAATCAACGTATCGATCGCCTGCGGCTACAGCGTGCTCAACCGCAGCGCCAAGACCAACGTCGGCAAGCTTATGCTTCAATACGGCGGCGGCGGCCATGAGCGCGTCGGCACCTGTCAGGTAGACTGCGAGGACGCCGACAGGGTGCTTAGGGAGATAGTCGCCACGCTGAGGAAAAACGGCTGACCTTCCGGGTCAGTTATCGCCCGCCTTTGCCTCGCGCCGCCCACCGAGGTAGGCGATGAGCTGGCTGGCGATCCGCCCGGAACGCCCCGTATGCGACATTTCCCATTTCACGGCTTCCCGCCGCAGCTCGTCTTCGCCAATGTCCAGCCCGGCGCGAGCCGCCAAGGCGGCAATTATTTCAAAGTAGGCTCTCTGGTCGGGCGAAGGGAAAAATATCTTGACGCCAAACCGGTCGGCAAGCGACACTTTTTCGTTTATGGTGTCGGAACGGTGCAATTCGTCCCCTTCGTTGTCCGCCCAGACTTCTTTGACGATGTTGCGCCGGTTGGAGGTGGCGTAAATCAACACGTTGTCCGGCTTGGCTTCTATGCCGCCGTCGATGATTGATTTGAGTTGCTTGTATTCCACTTCAAATTCTTCAAAGGACAAGTCGTCCAAATAAAGTATGAATTTTTTGCCCCAGTTTTTCAGGCCGCCCATGACGGCCGGCAGCTGCGCGAACTGAGACCGGGGTATCTCCACGAGGCGCAGCCCGTCGTCGAAGAATTTGTTTATGAGCGCCTTGACGGAAGAGGACTTGCCGGCACCGCGTTCGCCGAAAAGCAGTACGTTGTTGGCGGGCAGCCCCTTCAAAAAGGCCTCCGTATTGTCGATAAGTTCCTTTTTCTGGCGGCCGTAGCCGATAAGACCGTCAAAAGTAATGTTATCGCAGCTATTGACGCCTACCAGCTTTTGTCCTTTCTCGTCCCATTTGAAGGCCATATAGTCGGCCAAGGCGCCGTAGCCGTAATGCCGGTAATGGCGGCGCAGGCCGCGGACGGCGTCGGCGTCGGTCATGTTGCCGTCAGGCAGGAAGAATTTGCGGATGCCCTGCCTGGATTTGCTTTGTCCGGGGATTGTCGGCCGGTAATTTTTCAAGAGCGGCCAGCAAAACATTTCCATATCCTGCCGAAAAAGCCCGCGCAGTATTTTAACGTCGTGTTCCGCCGCCGCCAGCAACCCATCCCCTATTTTGCCGTCCGCGTGTTCGGCCGTCCGGCTGAACACGCTTTCTACGCTGTTGAGCAGGTAGATGATATATTCCTTGACAATATCTCCGGACAAGCCGATTTCTTCGGCTTTGGCGACAAGCCGCCCGGCGGTTTCGCAACTGTCGCCGCTCTCGGCGTCCATCATGGCCAGCAGCAAGGGATCGGACAGGATGTTTCTGTAAACCAGCAGTTTTTTCAGCGATTGCAGAGAGTTCAAGGCATTTTTCTCACTTTCAGGATTATTTTCCCTTCGTTTCGAGAGCCGCCAGAAGCCGCCGAAGGGAAAGGCCGCTGACGGGATGGATGAAATCGTCCCCCGCCAGCTGGATAAGCGGCAGCAGCGCGAAGCGTCTGTTCGGCAGATCTTTGTGCGGGATGACAAGATCGTCGTCATTTAATGTTATTTTATCATACAGCAAAATGTCAAGGTCTATGTTGCGCGGCCCCCAACGCGCGGCGGGCAGGCGGCCCATCTCCCGTTCTATGCTTTTGAGTGCCGCAAGCAGCTCCCTGGGAGACAGATCGGTCAAGGCCAGGCAGGCGGCGTTGACAAAATCAGGCTGAACAATGGGTCCGTAAGGCGCGCTCTCTACAAATGAGGATACTTTTTCCACCTTTATGCCCCAAGCGCCCATTCGTTTGAGCGCGTCCCTTATCTGCCCCTCCCGTTCGCCAAGATTGGAGCCGCAGCCTATATACGCCACGGCCATCAGCGCACCGCCTCCAGCATCCTGATGGCTTTGGCGTTTTCTTTCACGTCGTGTACCCGCACTATATTGGCGCCCGCCACCACCGCCTGGCAGCTAAGGGCGATAGTCCCTTCCAGCCGCTCCTCGGGCAAAAGCGCGCCCAACGTTTCGCCTATGACCGTCTTGCGCGAAGCGGCGAGCAAAACCGGGTAGCCCAAGCCGGTAAACTCGCCCAGCCGACGCAAAAGCTCAAGATTGTTTGCGGTTGTTTTGCCAAACCCGATGCCGGGATCGACGATTATTTTTTCCCGTCCCGCGCCGGCTTGCTTGAGCGCCGCGCCGCGCCCGTCCAAAAACTCGCAGACCTCGCGGACGACATCGTTATAGGCCGGGCTATCCTGCATGGTTTTCGGCACCCCCCGCATGTGCGTGATAATGATCGGCACGCCGCGCCCAGCGACGAGCAGGATCATCTCCGGGCTGGCCGCGCCCGTTATGTCGTTGACGATATCGGCGCCTTCGTCTATGGCGGCGCGAGCGGCAGCGACCCGATAAGTGTCCGCGGACACGACGCTGTGGGGGAAATCCTTTTTGATCGCCCGTATGGCGGAAACCAGCCTTTCCAATTCTTCCTCCGGGCTTGCCGGCAAAGAGCCGGGGCGGGTGGATTCCGCGCCGACATCGATTATGTCCGCCCCTTCCTCCAACATGCGCCCGGCGGCGGCGGCGGCCTCGGCGGCGCTGCGCGCCCGCGACGCGGCGTAAAAAGAATCGCCGGTAACATTGACAATGCCCATTATCAGGACGCGGCTGTAATCAAGCGGGCGCCCGTCCGCCAGGCGCGTCCCGGGCCTTGGCCTTTCTATGCAAGCTTTAAGTTCGTCCGCTATTTCCGGCAGGCCGAAAAACGGCATGGGCGCGATTTTGCGCAAAACTTCCCGATATTCTTTCAAAGTGCCCAAAAGCAGCATGTCCGTATTTTCCGTCCGGCCGCTTACGCAATCGCGGTGTATGGCGCAGTCCGCCCCCGCCCCCAAAAGTTCCTGTTTCATAATGTTGGCGGCGGGCGTCCTTACGTTGTAAAGCTTTAAAGGCTTTATGGCCGAGCGCGCGCGAAAAATCGGCAGGCTGCCCGGATGCACGCCGATTCTCTTCAGTTCTTCTTCCAGCGCGGAGGCGGTTACCGGCAATATCACGTCAGCCAACCCTTCTCGACGCAAGCGAAGGCGTTGTGGTTATGTATGCTCTCCAAGCTGTCCACCGTTACCTTGTACCAGACGACGCGCGGGTGCCGCTCCAGCCGGAGGGCGATCTCGCGCACCGCGTCCTCGACGAAACGCGGATTTTCATACGCTTCCTCGGTAATGGCTTTCTCGTCCGGCCGCTTCAACAATGAATATATCTGGCTGCTGCCGCCGGCGGCGGCAATTTCGGCGATTTCCTCAAACCAGATGCGCCCTTTGGCTTCCACTTCGATACGGGCGGTCGCCCGTTGATTGTGCGCGCCAAAACGGCTGATTTCTTTGGAGCACGGGCACAATGTAGTAACCGGCGTGTCCACGCGCAGCCTCAGAAGGTATTTGTCGGTCTTTTCCGCGTGATAGCCGCAGTAAATGTCCAGCGGGGCGCACAGGCCGCTGACCGGCGCCTTTTTATAGATAAAATACGGAAATTCCACTTCCATCATGGCTCTTTCCGCCTCCAGCCGCCTTTTCAAGCCGTCCAGTATTGATTCGATGTTTTGGCTTGATATGACGTCAACATCCCGCAAACATTCGACCAGGCGGCTCATATGCGTTCCCCGCGCATCGTGCGGCAGGTCGACGGCCAAAGACAGCTTGCCTACCGTGCTCTGTTCGCCGCGGTCGCGATCCTTGAGCCTCAATGGCCAATGCAGCTCGCGTATGCCGACATGTTTGAGCGGCACTTTGCGGGTGTCTTTTTCCCCTTGCACATCTTTCACAGCGGCTCACCCCTATAAACAACTCCGCTCGTCCTTGTCTCCCAAAGTTCCAGCTCGTACAGGGCGCAATTGCCGCGGCGCAAAGCGTCGGCAAGGGCGTCCCAGATCCAAACCGCGACGTTTTCCGCCGACGGCTGCGGCAAGATCTCGTTCAGGCAAGTATGGTCAAGCCGGTCGACGACTTTTTCCGCAACCGTATTTTTCAATTCGGCAAAATCCATAATCATGCCGTCCCGGGCGGGGAAACCTTTAAGTTTCACCACCAGCTTATAGGTATGCCCGTGCAGGGATTCGCATTTGCCTTTGTATTTTGGCAAAAAATGCGCGCTGTCAAACTCAAATTCTTTCACTAATAACATGCTGGCCTCCCGGCGCGTTTCTTACCGCAGCTGCGCGAACTGTTTGTTGAGCAGCCGGTATTTTTCAAAATCTTTATAATCAAAGTGCCACCATTCATGTTCCACGCCGCCAAACCCTTCGCTTTGCATGAAAAAGCGCAAGAGGTCGCGCCGGTAACGCTCCAGTTCGCCGCCGCCCTGAAACTTGCTGTAGGCGCGCGGCGAAGGTTCGTCAAGGCCGGTGATCATGGCAATCTCCTCGCCGGTCTTGAGGCTGTAGAGGGACACGCTCACCGACAGCCCGCGGTTGTAAGGCGATCCGACCTCCGGCGCTTCCAGCATATACTTTTTGTCCGGCGGCAGTATATCGTAGAGCAGTTTGGTTATATACCAGGGGCGGTAAGCGTCCCAGACGAGCAGGCCGTAACCGTGGGCGTTAAGCTGTTTGTTTGCCCGCGACAGCGCACGCGCGGCGGCGGCGTCCAAAAAAGCGCGTGCCTGTTCATAAACAGGCACGCCGGTGGCGTTGCCCTCCGTAGCGTATAAAAGCGCGGTTTTGATCGTCGGATCCACAGCCGTTACATCCACCAACTCAGCCTCCGGCAAACCGCCGTCCGGCGGGGGGGACGCTGCCAGAGCGGCGCGGCGCATGATTTCCAGCGGCTGCGGCAAAGAAAGCCGGAAAACTTCGCCGCCCTTTTCATTGGGCATGAACACCCTGCTGAATCGCCTTTTGTCAATGACGACGGTAATGCCGCGCCCATCGCGGTCACGTTCGAATTTAGCCGACATAGCCAGTCGCCAGTCACGCGGACTGGCCGCAATGACGCTGTATTCGTCGTAGCGGGTTTTCGCCATTTGAAAAACATTGCATCTATCAAAGGCATAATCATCTTGCCTTACCGCATATAACAGCTCCGGCGCGCCTTCGCGCTCACGGACAAGAATGCTTTCCCCTTCCGACTGATAAAAACCAAGCAGCGCCGCCAATTCAACCGGGACGCCGGCAGGTTCGGCCGCCGCCGTCCCCGGCAGGGCCAGGCACCATACTAAAAAAAACACCGCCCAAAACCCGCGCATCATCGCAACCCCCTCCGGCCGGCCACGCGTCCGGCGAAACGCGCCCGCCCGATAATCTTTTTGCCAAAAGCAGACGGCGGCGCAACCGCCCGTTTTCAAAATGCCGGCCTTTCGCCGCAAAGGCGGATTATCCGCCGCTTTGAACTGCTTTTCATTATACCGCATGTAAAAGACTTTGTACATCAAAGACAAATCCGTCCGCCGCGGACTGCGCCCGACAGCTAAGGGGCAACGCCAAGCCGGGCAGCCGCGGCAAAATCCTTCAGCTGCGGGCGCGCGCTTTACCGGCGTTATTTGCATAAAAATTTTTATTAATGTTTTTTGTATACAAAATCCTTTTCGCCGCTTGCCGCTTAACAAGCTTGCCAAAATAATTATTTGGGGCGGCCGGCAATATTTCCCTTGTGATTAATTATTCTTTATGATATAATTTTCTGTGAATTAGTTTAAAAATTTGTTTTGCTTTCCCTTCCCGACAGGAGTGATTTATTTGATTAAATTGGAAGGCGTCCAGAAACATTTTGGTGCCCTTCATGTACTGAAAGATATCAATCTGGCCATAGCCTCGGGCGAGAAACTCGTGATAATCGGCCCGAGCGGTTCGGGGAAAAGCACCCTGATCCGTTGCATGAACTTGCTGGAGCATCCCAGCGCCGGGAAAATAACCGTTGACGGCGTGGAGATCTCCTCCCCCAAAGCGCCGGTTACAAAGGTGCGGCAGTCGGTGGCCATGGTTTTCCAGCAGTTTAATTTATATCCGCACAAGAGCGTACTGGAAAACCTGACCCTCGCGCCCATCATGGTCAAAAAAGTCCCGGCAAGGGAAGCCGTGGAGTCCGGGCTGTATTTTTTGGAACGCGTCGGCTTGAGCGACAAGGCCAACGCCTATCCTTCGCAGCTCTCCGGCGGCCAGCAGCAACGGGTAGCGATCGCCCGGGCGCTCAACATGCGGCCGAAGATCATGCTGTTTGACGAGCCAACATCCGCGCTTGACCCCGAGATGATCCAGGAAGTGCTTGACGTTATGGTAAGTTTAGCCAAAGAAGGCATAACCATGGTCGTGGTTACGCATGAAATGGGCTTCGCCCGCCAAGTAGGCGACCGCGTCATTTTCATGGACGACGGGTATATCCTGGAAAGCGGCACGCCGGAACACTTCTTCGCCAATCCGGAAAACGAGCGCGCCAAGTCTTTCCTGAGCAAAATATTGTCCGCGCACAAATGATTAAATTTTCAACATAAAAATAAATACAAAAAACAAGGAGGAACAACTGATGAAAAAACTTTACCTTATCTTTTTGGCGCTGATAGCGGCCTGCGCGCTGCTCGCCGGCTGCGGCGGCGCCCCGGCGGCCAAGCCGCAGGCCCCCGCCGGCGATCCCGCCGACATCAAGGCCATCAAAGCCCGCGGAGTGCTTAAAGTCGGCGTAAAAGTCGACGTGCCCAAGTTTGGCTACAAAGACCCCAAGACCAACAAAATCGAAGGCGCGGAAATTGACCTGGCGAAAGTCCTCGCCAAAAAAATCCTGGGCGACGAAAACAAAGTGGATGCCCAAGGCGTAACCGCCAAGACCCGCGGCCCGCTCCTTGACACCGGCGAAATTGATTTTGTCATAGCCACTTTTACCATAACCGAAGAACGCAAAAAAACCTACAACTTCACCGAACCTTATTTTGTGGACGGCGTAGGGCTGCTGGTTAAAAAATCTTCCGGCATCCAAGGCGTCAAAGACTTAAACGGCAAGATAATAGGCGTAGCGCAAAGCGCGACCAGCCGCAAGGCGTTGCAGGAAGCCGCCGACAAAGCGGGCGTGAAAGTAACCTTCCTGGAATTTGGCACCTATCCGGAAATAAAAACCGCCCTTGATGCCGGACGCATAAATGTGTTTTCCGTCGATGGGGCTATTTTGGCCGGTTACGTGGACGACAGCACCGTGCTTTTGTCGGAGCGCTTCAGCCCGCAGGAATACGGCATAGCATCCAAAAAAGGCAACGACGCATTGGCCAAACTGGCCAACGACACCATCGCCGAAATGAAAAAATCCGGCGAACTGGCTAAATTATTGAAAAAATGGGGCATTTCTTAGTGGGCGGAACAAGCCCTTTAGCTTGGTTTAAATGGCAGGCGCTTTTCAGCGACTGGCGCGTTTTCGCCGACGGCTTCGCGGAAACCATCGCTATATCCGCCCTGTCCCTAATGCTTGCGCTCGCAATAGGCGTTTTGGTCGGCGTGCTCGGCGTGGCGCGGTTCGCGCCGGCGCGCGCCGTCAACCGCGTGTATGTGGAGTTTTTGCAGAACACGCCTTTGGTCATACAAATATTTTTCCTTTATCACGCCTTGCCCCATATCGGCATAATGCTGCCCGTGTTCGCGGTGGGGGTGTTGGGTATCGGCTGTTATACCGGCGCTTATATGGCGGAAGCCGTAAGGGCCGGTATCCAGGCCATACCGCGCGGGCAGTTGGAAGCCGCCTACTCGCAGGGGTTTAGCTTCGCCGGCGCCATGCGCCATATCATCCTGCCCCAGGCAAAACGCGTCTGTTTCCCGCCCATGACCAACCAAGTGGTCAATCTTATCAAGAATACCTCGGTAATGGCGATGGTCGCCGGCGGCGACCTGATGTATCACGCCGACTCCTGGGCCAGCACCACGCTCCACTACGCTCCGGCCTACGCGGTAACCGGGCTGCTTTATCTGTCGCTTTGCCTGCCGCTGGCCACCTATGCCCGCAAATTGGAGCGCGCCGCAGGGGTGGGATTATGATCGGGGAACTTCTCCAACCGGAAATATTTCTTTTTCTGGCCGCCGGCCTTTTGACGACTTTGGAAATAGCCTTTTTCTCCATATTGTTCAGCACGGTGTTCGGCATAGCCCTCGGCGCCGCGCGGTTTTCCAATCATCCGGTTTTCAGCCGCCTCGCGGCCGTCTATATTGATTGCGTGCGCAACATACCGTCGCTGCTCTTTGTTTTGGCGGCGCGTTTTTTGACGCCGCTGCCGCCGGTCTATTCCGGCATACTCGCGATGTCCGTCTTTACCACTTCCATTGTCGGCGAAATCGTCCGCGGCGGCCTTAACTCGTTGCCGCGCGGGCAGTGGGAAGCCGCCTACTCGCAAGGGTTCACTTATTTTCAGGCGCTCGTTCACATTATCCTCCCACAGGCTTTGCGCAACATGATACCGCCCTTGCTGTCCCAAGCCACTACCGTGATAAAAGACACCTCTTTCGTTTGGGCCGTCGGCATAGAAGAACTTACCGGCAAAGGCATCATCATTATGGGCAAATACAGCTCCACGCCGCAGGTTTTTGCCATATTCGGCTGTATCGCCGCCACTTATTTTGCCGTAAACTACTCCTTGTCGCATTATGCCCGCAACCTGCACAAGAGCATGGCGCACAAAAGTTTTTGAACCG
>JAISLQ010000076.1 GCA_031290885.1 Acidaminococcales bacterium | reverse complement strand
GAATGAGGCTTTGCCAAGGGAATGCAAAAGTACGCACATGGCCTTTTTTGCCGCAATCTTTTCATTCGTCCTGTCATCGCCTTCAACGAAATTGTAACCGCACTTGTTGCATCTGTACCGCTGTTTTTCTCTGACAATACCGTTTTTTACCGTTGATTCCGACTTGCAGTTTTTACATGGCACCATAATGGCACCTCCTCGGTGACATCATTATAGCATTAATCTATCTATAAGTAAATGCTCTCCCCCAAAATACTGCCCCGCCGGGCGACCTACAGGGACTGTGTGTTTCTCGTGGCTATCGCTATTTTTTAAGCAAATGTTTTTAAACAAGACCTAATACTTGACAGCTTGCTTGTTTGTGTATTATAATCCGTCCGTAAAGTAAAAATACTTGTCAGGTATGCGATGATTGAGCAAATGTTAAAGGTAACGCTGCTGTATGATTTTTATGGCGGACTGTTGACCGAACGCCAGCGAAAATGCATTGAGCAGCATTATTTCGATGATTTGTCGCTAAGCGAAGTCGCGGAGAATTTTGGCGTGTCGAGGCAGGCCGTGCATGATATTATAAAAAGAGCGGTTGAGACGATGAATGATTTTGAGAACAAACTTGGGCTGGCCGGCCGGTGCAGCAAAGAGAAGGGGAACCTTTCCGAAATAGCGTCGCTGATAGAACAGGCGACAAAAGAGGCCGGAACCGTCCCGCCGGCGCTTGAGCGGGCGCGGGCGAAGATCAAGCATATGATCGAGGAAGGCGATGAGTAAAAAATGGCGTTTGACGGATTGTCCGAAAAACTCACGGGTATATTCAAAAAACTGCGAAGCAAAGGCAAGCTGACCGAAAAAGAGGTAGGCGACGCTCTGCGCGAGGTGCGCGTGGCGCTTCTGGAAGCCGACGTCAATTTCAAGGTGGCAAAAGATTTTATTGCGAAAATAAAAGAACGCGCCGTCGGGCAGGAAGTTTTGGCAAGCCTTACGCCGACGCAGCAGGTAATAAAGATCGTCAACGAGGAGTTGACGCTGCTGATGGGCGGCGCGCAGAGCAAGATCGCAATGTCGTCGCGCCCGCCGACGGTGATCATGCTGGTAGGGCTGCAAGGTTCGGGCAAGACCACGAGCGCCGGCAAGCTCGCGAAGTTTTTTGCCGCAGACAATAAAAAACCCCTGCTTGCTGCCGCCGATGTTTATCGTCCGGCGGCGGTGCGGCAGTTGCAGATATTGGGGGAACAGCTCGGTTTGCCGGTGTTTTCTATGGACACGGGCGCATCGCCGGTTGAAATCGCCGAAAACGCCGTTAAACAGTCCCTCTTGGCCGGCCGCGACATAGTGATATTGGATACGGCCGGCCGCTTGCATATAGACGAACAAATGATGCGGGAATTGCAGGATATAAAGGCCGCAGTCAAGCCGCAGGAAATCCTTCTGGCGGTGGACGCCATGACCGGACAGGACGCTGTTACGGTCGCCGAAGCTTTTAACGGGCAACTGGGCGTTGACGGGATCGTCCTCACCAAACTGGACGGCGACGCCAGGGGCGGCGCGGCTCTTTCCGTCAAAGCGGTTACCGGCCGGCCGATCAAATTTGTCGGCGTGGGCGAGAAACTTGACGCTTTGGAACCCTTTTACCCTGACCGCATGGCATCCAGAATACTTGGCATGGGCGACGTGCTCGGCCTGATTGAGAAAATCGGAAAAACGGTTGATTTGGAAAAAGCGCAGGAATTAGAAAAAAAACTCCGCAAAGAGGAATTTACGCTGGAACAGTTTTTGGAGCAGATGCAGCAGATAAAAAAACTCGGCTCGCTCAAATCAATTTTGGGAATGATACCGGGCATTTCCGGCAAGCTCAAAGATACGGAAGTGGACGAAAAAGAAATTGCCCATGTTGAGGCGATCATTCAGTCCATGACCAGGAAAGAGCGCCGCGATCCCCGCATAATAAACGGCGGCCGGCGCAAGCGTATCGCGCTGGGCAGCGGCACAAAAGTGCAGGATGTCAACCGGTTGCTCAAGAAATTTGAGGAAAGCCGGAAATTGATGAAACAACTGCAAGGCATGTCGTCGTTTTCACAAAAAGGCATCTTGAACAAATTGCCTTTTATGAAATAAACTTGGCTTTTAAGGAGGTGAAATTATGGCGGTAAAAATCAGGCTGAAAAGAATGGGCGCGAAGAAAACGCCTTTTTATCGTATTGTTGTCGCGGATTCGCGTTCACCGCGCGATGGGCGCTTTATTGAAACCATTGGTTATTATGACCCCAAAAAACAGCCGGCGGCAGTAAAAATCGACGCCGACAAGGCTATTGAGTGGCTGGGCAAAGGCGCGCAGGCAACAGATACGGTCAGATCGCTGTTTAGCAGGGAAGGCGTCCTTTCCAAATGGAACGATGCCAAAAATGCTAAAAAAGAAAGTGAGTGAGCGGTGTGCTTAAAGAATTGCTGGAACATGTCGCAAGATCTTTGGTAACTTGCCCTGATAAAGTATCTGTGGAAGAAGAAGTTGAAGGAACGTCCGTCATTCTGCGGTTAAGCGTAGATTCCGACGATATGGGCAAAGTGATTGGCAAACAGGGCAGGACGGCCAAGGCTATCCGTACGCTTATCAAAGCGGTGGCTACACGCGAAAACGTAAAAGCAGCGGTGGAAATTATTTGACAGGGGCATTGTTCGATTATGGAAGAGATGACGCTTAGGATACCTGTGCATATAAAAGCGCGCCTTACGCCGGATTTTAAAGAACGGCTGAAGGCGGAAATGAACGAAGCGTTGAAAAACGCTGATTTGGAATTGCAGCAGATGGATTTTCAAGAAAAAAGGACGATCGCCGAGCAGTCCAGGTTAAACGCCAGTGAATTGCCCAGGCTTTATGCCCACCTTGAAGCGGAGCGCTCTAAACGCAAAGAATTTATCCGCGACACCATGGAACAGTTGGAACATCTCGAACGCCTGGAGCTTGGCTCTGAAATATCAAGGGGCATGCTGGACGGCATGTTTACCTTGAAAATCGGCGACAATCTTCGCCGCTGTACGGGCGCGGAAATACTTTTGGAAGATGGCGTGATCGTTGCTTTCCGGATGTGACGGGACGGACGGGCGGGCGCGCAAGGTGGAAGTAGGCAGGATAGCCGCCCCGCACGGCGTGCGGGGCGAAGTTCGTGTTATAAGGTTATCCGAATTTGCCGAACAGGTTGACGGCGCATCGTCTTTTTATGTGGAAGGGCGGGGCTGGTTGCCTGTTGAAACAAGGCGTTTTCACAAACAATTTATCTTGGTGAAATTTGCTGGCGTGAATGACTTGGATGCAGCCGGAGAATTAAGGGGGCGCCTGATTTTTTTAGCGCGCGGGCAGATCGGGGATCTGCCCGAAGGTCGCTATTACATAGAAGACCTGATCGGGCTCGAGGTGTTTGACCTGTCCGGCGCGCCGCTGGGGCGGCTGGCGGAGGTTTTGCCGACCGGCGGCAATGACGTTTACGTGGTAAAGAAGGAGGGGAAAAAAGATCTGCTTTTGCCGGCGCTGAAAACCGTCGTCAGGGAAACTGACCTGCCCGGGCGCAGGATGATTGTTGACCCTCCGCTCTGGGAGCAGGATTGATGAAAATTTTGTTTATAACGCTTTTCCCTGATTTTATAAACGCGAATTTTTCTTACAGCATGTTGGGCCGGGCGGTAAAAAACCGGGCGATTGAAGTTTTTTTCATCAATCCCCGGGATTTTGCCCAAGACAAGCATCATACCGTGGACGACGCGCCTTTCGGCGGCGGCGCCGGCATGGTGTTGAAAGCGGAGCCGTTCATACAGGCTATAGGGCAGGCGAAACGGCAATTGCCTGCGGCACCGGCCGTAATGCTTTCGCCGGACGGTGAAATTTTTTCCCAAAATGTCGCCAAAAACCTTGCGCGAGAGAATGCGCTTATTTTTATCTGCGGACATTACGAAGGATTTGACGAGCGGATAAAGCAGTTCGCCGACTTCGGCGTCTCCCTCGGCGATTATATACTGACCGGCGGAGAATTGCCTGCTATGGCCGTCAGCGATGCCGTCTGCCGGCTGCTGCCGGGAGTGCTGGGCAAACCGGAAAGCGCGGCAGCGGAATCCTTCTCTGACGGCCTTTTGGAATATCCGCAATACACACGACCGGCCCACGCCGATTTCGGCGACGTGCCGGAGGTGCTGCTGTCAGGCAATCACGCCGAAATCGCCCGCTGGCGGCGCAAGATGGCCTTGGCGAAAACCCGGCGGCTGCGGCCGGATCTTTGGGCGAACGCCCGCCTGCAGCCGGGCGACGAGGCGCTTTTGCGGCAAATAGAAGAAGAACGGGCGGGTGGCGGAGACGGCTGACCTTTATCTCGGGCTTGTGCATTATCCCGTTTACAACAAGCATATGCAGGTGGTAACGACCGCCGTGACCAACTTCGACATACACGACATAGCCAGGAGCTGCGCGACTTATAACGCAAAAAAATATTATATAGTGCATCCTTTGGCCGTGCAGCGGGAAATTGTGGCCAAAATACTGGATTTTTGGCAAAACGGCTATGGCAAAATATACAACCCCGATCGCAATCAGGCTTTAAAAACAGTCGAACTGGCGCAAGATATAAAAAGCGCGGCGCAAGATATAACCGCTATCGCCGGCTGTCCGCCGATAACGGTAACTACGGGGGCGGGGGAATGCGCCGGCGCCATTTCGTGCGCCGAATTGCGCGCAATCGCGCAAACGGCAACCAGCCCGCTTTTTTTGCTTTTCGGCACAGGGTGGGGGATTGAAAAAAGCGCCATGAGCGGTTTTGACTATATCCTGCAACCGATCAAAGGCGCATCGCCCTACAACCATCTGAGCGTGCGCTCGGCGGCGGCGATTGTCCTTGATCGTCTGGCGGGCGAAAAATGGTGGGCAAACGAGTAAAGCTGTCCCATAGCCAAAATCATGGCATATTTGCGGCTGGTTTGCCGTGTTGCTTTGCGGCCAATTTTATATGACATGTAATCCATTGCGGCGCTGCGCCGAATCTTTTTCCGCTTGGACAATGTTTGCAAAAGTCAGCGGCACACTCCGGCAGTGCTGTTTTTTGCCGCCTTGCCGGAAGGGGAAATCTTTCGCCGCAACGTCCGCCGGCGATTGTTAACGGCCCCCTTTGTTTTCTCGCGCATTACTTATCCTCGCCGCTGGCGGGGAAGGCTTTGACAAGCAGGTTGGTACAAACGATGAATATCGCTATGACCAGAAACATAGTCGGCAACGCCGCTATCATCATCAGAGAGGCGGCCTTTACGGTAGGTTCCATTAGAGATTACACCCCCAACATTTTCTGAAGCGCCGGAACGAGCGCCAGCACGACCCCGGCCGCCACCACCGATGCCACTTGCCCAGCCACGTTCACGCCAATCGAATGTTGTATGATAAAGTTTGAAGGATCTTCCTTTAACGCCATTTTCGCTATGACCCGGCCGGACATGGGAAAAGCCGATATGCCGCAGGCTCCTATCATCGGATTGATTTTCTTGCTGGAGAAAATATTCAGGATTTTCGCGAAAAGCACTCCCCCTACTGTATCAAACACAAAGGCCACCGCGCCCAGCCCCATGATCATCAGCACTTGCACATTCAGGAACTTGTCCGCGTGCATGGTCGCGCCTACGGTTATGCCCAAAAAGAGCGTTACGAGGTTAGACAATTCGCTCTCAGCGCACCGCGCCAAGGAGGGCACGACGCCCGACTCTTTTATTATGTTGCCGAACATCAGGGCGCCAATTAGAGCCACCGATATGGGCGCAATGACGCCGGCTACCATTACTACCATGATGGGGAAAAGGAACTTTGCTTTTTTGGAGATGGGTTTTTCCCCTTCACAACTCATTTTGATGGAGCGTTCCGCCTTGGTCGTCAGCAACCGGATAACCGGCGGTTGAATCACCGGCACCAAAGCCATATAGCAGTAAGCTGCCACCGACAATGGCCCCAATATTTCCTCGGCGTACCGGCTGGCGACAAATATAGTGGAAGGGCCGTCCGCCGCGCCGATGATGCCGATGGCGGCCGCCTGATTGAAAGGAAAACCCATCAGCGTCGCGGCGAGGGCTGTGGCGAATATTCCGAACTGCGCTGCCGCGGCGAACAGCATTACCGAGGGATTGCGCATGAGCGGAGTGAAATCGCACATGGCGCCTATCGCTACAAATATAAGTACAGGAAAAAGTTCTGTTTTTATGCCGACATTATAAAGATAAAAAAGAAACCCTTCTTCCCCGGGAGTTTGCGCTACGGCCGAAGACCCTGGAATATTAGCCAATAGTGCCCCCACTCCCATCGGCAGGAGCAGGGTGGGCTCATAGTCTTTCCATACTGCCAAGTAGATGAGCAAAAACCCCACAAGCCACATGACGATCATTTTAGGGTTAGAACTCAGGCCTGTAAAGCCCATAAGCATTTCGTTGATCAGCGCGGTCAAAACAGACATGCCCATTTCAAGGCCTCCTTGCATAATTGCTTATTTATACTTATAAAAGCAATGTCAACACCTTAAGTAACTGCTGATTAAAAGGCCAATTAAAACCAATGCCGGAAATCTTTATGGCAAAACATGCAAACGAAACACAAAACCTGCCCAACCAGGCAGTTGCAACCTCGCAATCTGCCCTTTCGGCACTAAAAGGGCGCACTTCGCCCCCTCGCCCTGTATGAGCCGGGCGACCGACCTCGCGCACATCAAGTGGTTCGCGCCGCAAAACAAAATGTGCAGCCTGTGGAGATTTTTGCCTATGCCCCTGCATACCGTTTTGCGATAGCAAATGTGCGTTTTATGAGCAGAAACGCATACTCGACCTTGGCCCTTGCCGACGACTTGCGCCGCTCCCGCTCCAAGGCTTGCGCAAAGCCTGCAGTCATTTTGTGGGCTTTGCTGGGTCGACTTGTTTGGTCGATATTCAATTTGCGGCTTCTTCCAGTCCAACTTTAGACTTCCCGTGCGACTTAAATGGCTCTGCCAAAACTACACAACCCGCAAAGCAAGTTGGGGCGGCGAGCAAAACTTCCCTACGGTTACGGTACGTTCGGCAACAATTCTGAACCGCTTGGCAAAGCCAATCACATGCTCGTTGCGCACACGCCGGCTCGAAATGTCGTGATTGTGGAGCTTGTCCGCCTTTGCGCCGCTTTTCCTTTTCTGAAACAGATAGGATCTCCGCCATTTTCGCAAATGTCGTACGCTTTGCCCCTGTTAGACGCCGAAAATCCTGATTGGATAGTTTGGCTGTTCCTTCGTATTTCATATAATGAGTATATCACATTTTTGGTTGCGCAGGAAGTCTAATATGGCGGCAAACTGATTGAAGGCATTTAGGCCGAAGCGCTGCCGGCCGATCGTGGCTATGACACAAACGCAATAGTGGAGGCGGCACAAAAGGCGGGAATGCAAGTAGCAATCCCGCCGAAGAAGAACCGGATGGTGAAACGGGATTGCGATGCATATCTTTACAGGTTGCGCCACTTGGTGGAGAATGCGTTCCTCGCGCTGAAGCGTTGGCGTGGCATTGCCACGCGCTACGCAAAAAACACGGCTTCCTTTTTGGCGGCAGTTCCAGTGCGCTGCATTGCAATATGGTCTTCCATCTATTGACGACACTATCTAAGCAAATTTTGTATGATTGTATAAATACAATGGGGCACGCCCGGGCAAAGCAAGGCGCCCAGCTGGAGCAAAGGGCAGGTTACAGCTTGTCCATGACCTTGACCGGGGCGTTGCGGTTAATCTGCGTGCCATCGCCCAATTGACCGTCTCCGTTATATCCCCAAGCCCAGAGCGAACCGTCTTTCTTGATCGCCAGCGTATGCGCGCCACCCGCCGCGACATCGGCCACCTCGTCCATCACCTTGACCGGGGCGTTGCGGTCGATCATTGTGCCATTGCCCAATTGACCGCATTCGTTATTTCCCCAAGCCCAGAGCGACCCATCCTTCTTGATCGCCAGCGTATGTGCAAACCCCGCCGCGACGCCGGCCACCTCGTCCATGACCTTGACTGGGGCGTTGCGGTCGATCTCCGTGCCATCGCCCAATTGTCCGTATTTGTTTCTTCCCCAGGCCCAGAGCGAGCCGTCTTTCTTGACCGCCAGCGTATGCGCGCCACCCGCCGCGACGTTGGCCACCTCGTCCATCACCTTGGCCGGGGCGTTGCGGCTGTCGAAATTCGTGCCGTCGCCCAATTGACCAAATCCGTTATATCCCCAAGCCCAGAGCGAGCCGTCCTTCCTGATCGCCAGCGTATGTCTGCTACCCGCGCTGATGATGTTTCCCGCCGCGCCGCCGAAAAATACGCAATAATACCCCAGGATGGCAGCTATAGCGACGGCCGCCGCCAGCAGTATTTTGACGGCGCTTTTCTTGCCGGCCGCCGCAGATGCCGTTACCCCTATAAGATTACCGCTGGCGCAAAAAGCCATGATCAATTGCCTCCTTTTACATGCCGCAGGATGAAAACAAAAACATTCCCGCCTTGCTTTGAGCCATCAACAGCTTTGCCGTTATTGTTTCCCTACGATCTTCTCCGCCGTCGCCGGGTTGGCTTTCCGGAATTTAAGTTTGGCGAGTTTTGTCATGATGACGCGCAGAACTTTCCCGTCCACTTCTTCTTTGGACAAAGAACCGCCGCGCAAAGCGTCCAGCAAGCTGTCATAAACAGCCGCCTGACTCTTTAGGTCATGGCAGGCCAACACTATGTCGGCGCCCGCCTTTATTGCCCGCAGGCCCATTTCCTCAAACGAATATGCCTTTGTCAAAGCGCCCATTTCCATGTCGTCGGTTACGATCAGCCCTTTGAAGCCCAACTCTTCCCGCAGCAAGCCTTTCATCACGGCTGCGGACAAACTCGCCGGGAATTCTTTGTCGTAAGCCAAGTATTTCATGTGGGAGACCATGACAAAAAAGGCCCGGTTGTCCAAAGTGCGGATAATATTCTTAAAAGGCCGCAAGTCCTTCCCTTTTAGCACTTCCAAACTGTCGTCTATCGTGTCGGGCTCAACGTGAAGGTCCACTTTCGTTTTGCCGATGCCGGGGAAATGTTTGAGGCAGGCTATAATCCCTTTTTTCTGATAGCCTTTGACCGCTTCTTTGGCGAAAGCCTCCACAAGCGCGGGGTCAGTTCCGTAGGAACGCTTGTACGCGCCGCCCAAATCCGCTACCGGCGCAAAGTTTACGTTGATCCCCATAGCTTTGAGTTCCCCGGCGGTTTTCTCCGCCCAAAACTTAGCGTCGCCCGGCTTTTTGCTTTGGGCGATGTCTTCTTGCGCGGGGACAGGCGAAACTCTGTCCTCCATGCGCGTAACCAGGCCGCCTTCTTGGTCGATGCAGATAAACAAGGGCAGTTGGCCGTTCTGTTTTTTTGCTTCCGCTTGCCAGGCGTTGACCAGGGCGGCCGTTTGGGAAGGCGTTTTCATGTTGCGATCAAAGAGAGTGATGCCGCCAACGTGATATTTTTGCAGCAAAAGGCGCGCCGCATCGTTTATCTCCGTGCCGTCAACGCCGACAATCAACAATTGCCCGATCTTTTCCTCGGCGGTCATTTGGGCCAAGATTGCCTCCGCCCGCTCCCGCAGCGGGTCTTTGGGCGGGACTGGCGGCTTGGCGGCGGCAGGTTCAGCCGGGCTTTGCGCGTCTCTTGTCCTTGCCGGCGCCAAGAGAAATGCGTCCAGCAAAAACCCGCCGGCCGCCAGCAGCAAAACCAGGGCGGCTATTATTTTGAAGGTTTTTATAATCATAATAGTAATTTATTCTCCTGATATTGGGATCGTCCAACAGCCATTCGCCGTTTGACAGCACCAAATCCCATTTGCCTTCAAACACTTGCACAAGGACCCTGTTGTTGTCCCGGTCGCGCGCCCGCAGGCGGAAATGGACGGTGGCGGTAAAATTGTCGATTCTTTGTACCTGAACAAACTCCAAAAAGTTGGAAATAGTAGTCCGGAACCCGTCCACCCAGCCTTGATAAGCCGTTAGCGACCGCCAGCGGGGCGAGAAGCAATTGTAGGCCGCCTGGTATTGCTGGTTGTCTATGTAGTTGTAAAATTTGTGCACAGCGCTTTTTACCGCCTCTTCGCTGTGGATGTCCGGCAACGGGATGGCTTCTTCAAAGCGCCGGGCATCCCGAGCCGTGCCGTCCGCGGCCTTGGCCGGGGCGTTTTTGTTAGTCCCCGCGCCGATGCCCCATTGCCCGGCTATATTACTTGCCCACGCCCGGAACGAGCCGTAGTTCTTAATCGCCAGCGCATGAAAAGAATCCCCAGTACCGGCCACGTCGTCCATGACCTTGACCGGGGTGCTGCGGTTAGTGTTCGTGCCGTCGCCCAATGAACCTTCTCTGTTATCTCCCCAGGCCCAGAGCGAGCCGTCTTTCTTGACTGATAGCGTATACAAGCCACCCGCCGCAGCATTAGTCACGCCATCCATAACCTTGGCCGGGGCGTTACGGCCGGTCTTTGTGCCATCGCCCAATTGACCTAAATGGTTACTTCCCCAGGCCCAGAGCGATCCGTCCTTCTTGATTGCCAGCGTATGGCCAAAACCCGCCGCAACGCCGGCCACCTCGTCCATCACCTTGACCGGAGCGTTGCGGTTAATCTCCGTGCCGTCGCCCAATTGACCGTATTTGTTCTTTCCCCAAGCCCAGAGCGAGCCGTCATTCTTGATAGCCAGCGTATGGCCAGAACCCGCAGCAACGCCGGCCACCTCGTCCATCACCTTGACCGGGACGCTGCGGTTGATCTTCGTGCCGTCGCCCAATGAACCTTCTCTGTTATCTCCCCAAGCCCAGAGCGAGCCGTCTTTCTTGACCGCCAGCGTATGATCAGACCCCGCAGCGATGGCGGCGACGTCGTCCATGACCTTGACCGGGGTGCTGCGGCCAGTGTTCGTGTCGTCGCCCAATTGACCAAATACGTTATATCCCCAAGCCCAGAGCGAGCCGTCTTTCTTGATCGCCATCGTATGCGCCTCACCCGCAGCGGCGGCGGCCACCTCGTCCATGACCTTGACCGGGGCGTTGCGGTTAGTGTTCGTGCCGTTGCCCAATTGACCAAATACGTTATCTCCCCAGGCCCAGAGCGAGCCGTCCTTCTTGATCGCCAGCGTATGTGCAAAACACGCCGCGACGCCGGTCACGTCGTCCATGACCTTGACCGGGGCGTTGCGGGCGATCTTTGTGCCGTCGCCCAATTGACCCTTGCCGTTCCATCCCCAAGCCCAGAGCGATCCGTCCTTCTTGATTGCCAGCGTATGCGCCATACCCGCGCTGATGCTGTTTCCCGCCGCGACGCCGGAGGATACGCAATAATACTCAACTGCGGATAAGAGGGCGGTTACAGCGATGGCCACCGCCAGCAGTATTTTGACGGCGCTTTTTTTGCCGGCCGCCGGCGCCGCTGTCTCCAGAGGATTGCCGCATTTAGGGCAAAAGCTCGCGCCTTCGCCCGCTTTGCTGCCGCATTTGGCGCAAAAAGCCATGAATAGTTACCTCCGTTTCCATAACGCAACGCTATGTCAACAAAAACGGCTCCCTGCCGTATCGGGGCAAAACTTTTCCTTGCCCTCTGTTTGGCGGCCGCGTCTGCCGCAAAAGATCGCCAGGCTTCCTCAAAAAAATTGCGGCTGCCGGTTTACCCGCATTTCGCGGAGCTTGCCGTACTGTCCATCTTCCCGAACCGCGCTTGTTTCGACAGGCTGCGCCGCGTAAATTCCAAAGGCGGAATGTCCCGCGGGGCAGTTACAAAAACCGATGGTTTGCGCTAAAACTCACGCGCCGTTTCCGCCGCGCTTTGCGAAGCAACGATAACATGCGGAGATGGCAAACTTTTACATGTATTGCCAACGAGCATGCGTCCGCCAATTTCGCCCCGCCGGCGGGGACGGCTTCACGCCATAGGCACGGGACGGCTTACCGTAACGCTGTCGATGGTATAACAACTATTGTCTTTCGCTCTTGCAATCTGTACTTGAAACCGCATGATGTCGCTCATCAGGCTGCCATTTTCGTCCGGTGGATACTCGGCATTTTCATAATCGCGAATAACTGTTTCAAAGTCGCCGGTTCGGCGTAGCCAGTCAGCGCGCTGAAGGTTCAATGTTACCTTGTTGTCGGCGTTTTCATCGGCAAGGAGAATGTCAATATTCTTCACGGCCAATTTCCCCGCCTTTCTTGACCAGTAAACATTCCCCTCTTCATGAGCCCATCCTGCGGCATGGATATATCTGTCTACGGCATCACGGTATTGTTTCGCTTGCTCTTTGATCCTCGCGATTTTAAGAAGTCTCTGCAAATCTTTGCAGAGAGGTGTTTTGCCAAAATATAAGTACTTCCTCGTATCAAGAAACGACTTGTCGATTGGCAATGGCATATCAAGAGAATCCGCAACGTATCCGCAATGAGGGCATAGCTGAGGCAAGAACGGTAGAGGGCGATAGCCATCCAAGCCACTACTACCAAAAATGGTGTACGAAAGGACTACGAACTGCTCGCTTGGCTTTGCGCACACCGAACACTTTATTTCTCGGAGTTTCATGACCGTCATCTTGCCACCTCCCCTTTCAATCAAAAATATTGCGAGGCATTATGCGGCTACTCTTTTTTGTGGCCCTCGTTGTAAATTTTTTGCAGCTGCCCTCATTGTTGGCTCATCACTTTTTTGCTTTCTTTAAAAATGTTCTTTGCCTAGTTGCCACAGATACCGGTCAATCTCCTTTATGCTAAATTCGCCAAGTCCATAATGCGTTCGGAAAGCATAAATAGCTTCGCAGAATATGGGGTAATCTTGCAAGTTGTCCCGCGCGAAAGCCATAAAGCCATCGCGTCTTCTAAAATAGTCGAGCATCTTAGCGACATAAGAGTCATAAATCGGGAATTGCTGCGGCTGGTGGTGGCTGCAATACTTGGTGGCAAATGAATAATTCCTGCGCACCTCAACACGGGCAATATCGTCAACAAGCGTTTGGTCGCCCGCATAGAGCCGATCATCTATCTGCAAATCCACGATGTGCCGGGCAATCGGAAATACGCCGAATATCTTAGTTCCGTAAAAATCATTCAGTACGGAACACTTTACAAGAACGTGGCGCAAATCCGTATTTAGCGGATAGGTTTCGTGGAAAAGTTGCGACAACGCTCTTTCTTGCGCGGTATAGTTCGGCAAGGCGTACCATTGAGCAAGGAACCGCATAACCACCTCTATACTTGGCGTAGCTACGGGATTCTCTGCCGGCGGCGGGGGCGGGTCTATAATGCCTGGTTGAGGCGGATCGGCCGCATCATCACTTTTGAGGTATTCGCGAAACAACATCAACGCGTTGCCATATGTCGATGCGTCGCTGGTTGGGTTTATACGTCCCCGCGAAGCAAAATAAGCCTCAAGCGCGGCTTTATATCTGTCCGGCGGCGTAGCGCCGGACAGCAGATCGGCAAAATTCAATCCCCCTAAGTCCGCCCCGTGCCTGAGCGAAAAGAATGCCATTGACACGGTCGAGCCGATGTGGTTGTTGTGCGGGTAGCGGCGCTGCAAATAGGCCTTAAAGTCACTTCTTACCGCCTGATAAGAATTCCTTGACACGATAGCATTGCCGTAGCGCTCCAAATCAGCCATAAATTCCGCTATCATTATTTCATCCAATCCCCGTTCACCCTTTCGTACTTATTTCGGATGTTATGGGCCGCAACTTTTGACGCAATCTTTTAAGCAACTGCTAATTGTAGCAATTCGATGTAAGGAGCGGATGTGTTTTTCTATGCATCCTGAAACCATTTATCCCTTATCTCATCTACAAGTAAGTCTTTTATCTTTCCTTTAGGGATGGGAAACTCAATTATTCCCTCTACTCTGTGCACCGGGATATTGTCATGAGAAGGGTTATAATAAAGTACCAACGCATTTTCGTCTATATAAAAACTGGCATGTACAGCCTTAGTCTCATAATCACGATCCATAGGCCTATAAAACACCTTTTCTTCGCTTTTCTTGAATGTATCTGCAATGTGTTCATAGTTTTTAAATTTATCTGGGCGACTTTCATTTGCAGTCCTTTCATATGAAAGAATCAACTCATTGATGCAATCATTTAACCTTTTTCGGGCAACGTCAGGTTTTTTGAATAATTTTTCCCAGTATTCGTATGTTTCCCCCGTTTCTATGTTCATCATAAGAGTTTCTTTCCAAAACCTGCTACCATTGCCACCGGCTCTTGCAAAACTCCGAAGGTTTGATTTTCGTATGCAGAAAAGGCTGTTTTTATTGTATTCTACTTCATAATTTACATCAAAATCATGAGAATGCGTACATTCTTTTAGTTGTGTCCCTATTGCCCTGCGAACTTCATCATCCGTTTTTTCTTTCGGGGCATCATACTTGCCATCCTGCACATTATCATTATCTAAAAAACCAAAAGCATTTTTGCGTAGCCAGGCATTTATTTTAGCGGCGGAGTCGGGATATTTCCTATCTTCTACAATAGGTATTACTGTTCTTCTTGAATACAAATCGCCGTGATAGCCTCGCCCTTCGTTACGTTCCCACACCCTCTCTTGCACTATAACTGGCGCAGTCTCCGTTTCCGTACTTATTTTTGTGGACACAAAAAAATAACTTCCAACAGCAAAGAGCATCAGTATTGCTACTAATAAAGGTGTTAATTGCTCCTTGATTTTTGACTTTGCCATAATAACCAAGCTCCTTCTGCAAACCTGTTGCCAGCAAACTTTACTCTATTTACCATACCTATTCCTGCATCATCAAGTGTTTTTTTGTTAGTGTTTTACATTAAGCAATTTACCATATAAGGCAACATCCAAAAACCTTTTTTAAACCGCTGACATAATATACGCCAAAGCACACTATAATAGCAATCGAAAAGTGGCGGATCAAATGGGAAGGCAAATCTATTTTTTTGGTGGAGACACGTAACTTCAGAGGCTTGTCCGAACTTGGCGGCTCACTTGAAAAATCGGCAAAATAGCCGGCTGAGAATTGTCATGGCCCCTGCCAAGGCAAATTCGCGGGAACGGAACCGAAAAGGTCAACTGGCCGAGCCATGACGAAGCAATGATGTTCAAAATCGTTATGCTCCGGTAACGATATGGTTTGTCCGATGATACGGCAGGTTTTTTAATAAACGGCCGCCTTTTTTCCTGTGGCCTTTGGGCATGGATCTGAGGAAAAACGCACCTGGCGGCAAGGAACTTGGAAATATAAAATCCATTCTAAAATCGTAAGAATACAACTCAAAGACAACATATTTATTGGAAATGCTTCGCATAATTATTAATTGAGCCAATCTGAAACAGGGATTTTAGAGGTTGCATTTTTCTGTTTCATGGACAGAACCACCAACCAAGGACGCGCCGAGATCCGGAGCGCCGTCCTTTCTCTGGCCGCAGTAGGCGCAGAAAGTTTTATGGGCAGGGCAACTAACTAAGGATTGGGGGACGGAGAGCGGCTAAGGGGATCTTCGCCGTAGCGGTTGGAGCCAGTGGTGCCTTTGAAAAACAACAGGGGTATCCAAGAAAGCATTGGAATAAGAAAGAAAGTAATAATCCACATTCCCGACCGGTTTAGATCGTGCCACCTTTTTGCCAAAATCGGAATGAGAATCAGGTTGATACTATCCCCGATAATTTGCCCGGTAATTTGGGCAATTTCGGGAAATAGTGACGAATCATATTCGGATCCAAAGAAATAAATAGTACAAACTATTGTGTGTGCGCACATTCCAACAAAAACACCTAAGATATAGATAATGATGCATCTGAAAATAAATTTTTTGCGCGCAAGACGTCCGTCAATGCTGAACCATTCCTTTTTCATTTTGCCACGTCCTTGTTAATTTATAACATTTGTTATTCTGAAGCTTTTCAATACATCACGCATAACAGGTTCCCAAATATCTTTTTCTGTGTCACGGTACATAATAAACAAGAAAATCATTCTGTCTTTGTTCTCAAAACAATATACCCAATTTAAAATGTATGGCCTATTAGTGTTGCCAGCGACTACATTTTGAGCAACTATGTAAGAGGCGATAACCTGCATGTTATTTACTTTTCCGCGCTTAGCAGGGTAAACCTCGACCAACCTTAAAGTTACAAAAGGAGTTGTCATGTTCCCGATTGTTTCTTTGATAGCCTGCTCCAATTCCGCCAACTCTGCTTCACTTATATAATAATCATCGTAAAGACCATGAAAATCTCCGTATGTTCCTTTTGTTACTCCAATTATTATCCTTGCAAACTTTTGCGTCCCCTTTTGTACTATTCTCAATACGTTCGCAGAAGGCAATCCCAATATCTCCCTTATTGGCGCATGCCAATTTGTTTCTGTTGCTAACTCCATTAATGCTGAAGGAACATCTATATAACCTGCTTCGTCAATGTAGACACGCCTGTCAAGCGGTACGTAGGCATAAGCTACAGTTTCGCTTTTAATAGGGCTGTATAGCGTAAAATATATTGCGATAATTATTAAAGTCAACCTTGCCCCTTTATCGTCGCTCCTTTTGCATAAATTATGATATTTTTATTGCAAACGATATAGTTCCTTTGTCTTCAAATCATTGCTGATTTTTGTGGTATTCTCT